>DATLGW010000461.1:0-4359 GCA_035540315.1 Burkholderiaceae bacterium
GGTGATGCGCCTGATCGAGGGGGGGCGCACGCGCGACGACATCTGGCGCCTGCTGCTGCTGAATTCCCGCACGCCGCACCTGCTCGACGGCGACCTGCGCGCGATGATCGGGTCGACAGCGATCGGCGCCGAGAAGATCGCCGAGCTGCTGCAGGCGTACGGCTGCGACGCAGGACTCGCGCTGTTCGGCGCGATCCTCGAGCACGCGGACCGACGATTCCGGCAAGCGGTCGCCGAGCTGCCCGCCGGCCGCTACACCGGCGAAGCCTGGTTCGACAACGACTGCTTCGAGCCGATGGACATCCCGATCCGGGTCGCGGTCACGATCGGCGCCGATGAGCTGACGGTCGATTTCACCGGAACGCATCCGCAGATCAAGGGGTTCAAGAACAGCTCGCTCGCGAACACGTACTCGGCGGTTTACACGGCGCTGTCGTCTTTCTTCGATCCGCGCATTCCGCGCAACGAGGGGACGTTCCGCAGCGTACGGCTGATCGCTCCGGAAGGCTCGCTCGTCAACGCGCAGCCTCCGGCGCCGCTGACGATGTGCACCGTATTTCCTGCGTGCGAGATCATCGAGGCGTGCTGGGAAGCCTTGGGCAAGGCCGATCCGGAACGCAGCTGCGCCGGCTGGGGCGCGAACTCGTTTCCGATCTCGGCTGGAACGACCGAATCTGGCACCACGTTCGTGATGTACCACTGGGCCGGAAGCTCCGGCGGAGGCGCGGTCAAGGGCCGGGACGGTTTTGCGCAGCAGGGCGGCCTGAACAGCCTGTGCGGGCTCGTGATCCCGAACGTCGAGACGTTCGAGCAGTTGTACCCGGTGCGCATTCTGCGGCAGGAGCTGCGATGCGACAGCGGCGGTGCCGGGCAATTCCGCGGCGGCGTGGGAGCGGAGTATGCGGTGCAGATCGGCCGGCCGGTGCAGTTCTCGTTCCGGGGCGAGGGAACGCGCCGATTCGCGCCCCGCGGTGCGCGTGGCGGGCAGGCCGGCGCCACCGGCGAGCTGCGCTGCGAGCCCGTTGACGGCGACTCGTTCACGCCGCCGGCCTATGGCATTCGCGCCAGCGGTCCGTGCCGCTTCTGGATGCGCTCGCAAGGCGGCGGCGGCTGGGGCGATCCGATGGATCGCGACGAATCGCTGGTGTTGCGCGACGTGCGCGACGGCGTCGTCAGCCGGGAGAGCGCGCTTGCGGTGTACGGCGTCGTGATCGCCGCGGACGGACGCTCGGTCGATTCGCAGGCGACGGCACGGCAACGCCGCGACCGGCGGCAACGTCCGAGTTGAGGAGCTTGCGATGCAACTGCCGAAGCAGGGCGTCAAATGGGACACGCTCGATGGGCAGATGGACGCGGCGCGAGCCGGCGATGTCGATTGGCGCGATGGCCGCATCGGCGTCTACATCCATTACGCCGGAGACGACGTGCTCCAGGTCGCGAAGAACGCGTACCTGAAATTCTTCTCCGAGAACGGCCTTGGGCCGAAGGCTTTTCCGAGCCTGGCGAAATTCGAGCGCGAAGTCGTCTCGATGACGCTGGCGCTGCTCAATGCGCCTGCGCAGGCGGCCGGATCGATGACGACCGGCGGTACCGAAAGCATCTTCCTGGCGGTCAAGGCGGCGCGGGACTGGGCGCGCACGGTCCGACCCGAGGTGAGCTCGCCTGAGATTGTCGCACCCCGATCGGCGCATCCGGCGTTCGACAAGGCAGCGCATTTTCTCGGGCTGAGGGTCCGCCGCGTGCCGGTCGCCGACGGCTTCGGCGCCGATCCGGTTGCAATGGAGGCGGCGATCGGGTCGAACACGATCATGCTGATCGGATCGGCGCCGGCGTATCCGTACGGCGTGATGGATCCGATCCCGCAGCTCGGCGCGATCGCGGTGCGGGCCGGCCTGTGGCTGCACGTCGATGCGTGCGTCGGCGGCTTCATTGCGCCGTTCGCGCGCAAGCTTGGGGTCGCGATGCCGGATTTCGATTTCTCGGTCCCGGGCGTGAGGTCGATCAGCGCCGACCTGCACAAGTACGGCTACGCCGCGAAGGGCGCGTCGACGGTGCTCTACCGCGACAGCGCATCGTTCGCGTTCCAGCCGTACGAGTTCGACGACTGGCCGCGGGGCAAGTACGCGACGCAGACGCTGGTGGGCACGCGGGCAGGCGGCGCAATCGCTGCGGCGTGGGCGGTGATGAACTTCCTCGGCGAGGAGGGCTACCTCGACGTCACGCGGCGGGTGCTCGCGATCCGACAAGCGATCGAGAACGGCGTGAGCGCGCTCGGCTTCGAGGTCTGGGGGCGACCGCAGCTGAGCATCGTCGCTTACGGCTCGCCCGAAGACGACATTGCCGCGATCGCCAATCACCTGGCCGACCGGAGCTGGTTCGTCGGTCAGATCGTCGAACCGCCCGGAATTCATCTGATGCTCAACCTGACCCACGAGCCGGCGGTCGGGCGATACCTCGCCGATTTGGAGTCGGCGCGGACGGCGGCCCGGCAGGGGCGCCGCTCGACGAAGCAGGTGGGCGCGACGTATTGAGTAGCGCTGGGCGCTGCGCGTCGACGCGCCCGCAACTCGGAGGTTTGGCGATGTCCGGCATGTCGATCGAAATCCGACCGCTGACGACCGGCTGTGGTGCAGAGATTTTCGGCGTCGATCTGTCCGAGCCGCTGGCTTCGGAGACCGTGCGCACGATCCGCTCGACGCTCGTCGAGCGCGGGGTCGTGTTCTTTCGCGACCAGCGGCTGACGCCGGAGCAGCACAAGGCGTTCGGGCGGCTGTTCGGGCCGCTGGTGACGAATCCAGTCTACGACCACGTCGACGGCCATCCCGAGATCATGCCGGTGATCAAGGAGCCGTCAGACAAGTACAACATCGGCGACACCTGGCACAGCGACATGTCCTACATGGAGCAGCCCCCGCTCGGCTCGATCCTGTATGCGCGCGAAGTGCCGCCCTACGGCGGCGACACGCTGTGGACGAACATGACGATCGCCTACAACGCGCTGTCCGACGGCTTGAAGTCGATGCTGTCCGGACGCCGCGCATTGCACTCGGACCGCTTCCTGAGTGCGCGAATTGAGGAGCGCAACGCCGGCCGCTCGACGCGGCTGCGGGAGGACCGCGCCGGCCGAGAGCTCAGCGCGTTGCACCCGGTCGTGCGCACGCACGACGAGACGGGGCGCAAGGCGCTGTACGTGAATTATCCGTTCACCTGGGCGTTCGAGGGCATGAGCCGGGAGGAAAGTCTGCCGCTGCTCACGCAATTGATTGCACATGCGATACGGCCCGAATTCTGCTGCCGCTTCCGCTGGCACAAGGGCTCGATCGCCTTCTGGGACAACCGGTGCACGATGCATTACGCGTGCAACGACTATCACGGCTTCCGGCGCGAGATGCACCGGATCACGATCGCCGGGGATCGGCCGCAATGACATTGCATCCCGGCGGCTGCTCGTCCACCGGGCGCCTGCGCCGAGCGCATGGCCGACGCTAACGGCTATACCGTGATCACGGGCGCGACGCGGGGCATCGGCCGCGCCATCGCGCAGCGGCTGCTCGCCCGCGGCGAGCGGGTCGTCGGCATCGCGCGCAACCCGGATCCGTCGTTCGCTGCACCGGTGATTTGCGCCGATCTAGCCGATCGGCAATCAACGCGGCGGGCCCTCGACGAGCTTGTGTCGCGCTTCGACGTGCATCGGCTCGTGAACAATGCCGGCTTCAACCGTATGCAGCCGCTGGGCAGCATCCGGCCAGAGGACAGCGACCGCATCTTCGCGATCAACATCGACGCCGCGATCACCTGCGCGCAGGCGGTACTGCCGTCGATGATCGCCGCCGCGTCCAGCGGCGGTGCCGCATCGTGCTGTCGTATCGTTAACATCGCCAGCCGGTCGCTGCTCGGCCGGATCGACGGCAGCGTCTATTCGGCCGCAAAGGCAGGCTTGGTCGGGCTGACCCGCTCGTGGGCGCTCGAGCTGGCAACCCGCGGCATCACGGTTAACTGCGTCGCCCCTGGCCCAATCGAAACCGAGATGTTCCGAGCGAACAACCCGGCTCAAGAGCCGCGCACCCGGGCGCTGCTTTCTGCCGTGCCGATGCACCGGCTCGGAGTGCCGGACGAGGTCGCCGCTGCCGTCGACTACTTCCTGTCCCAAGCGGCCGCCTTCACGACCGGCCAGACGCTCTTCGTCTGCGGCGGCTCGAGCATCAGCCAAATTCACGTCTAGCAGGCTGTTGAAATTTCACTCGACACGGCTGCCATGACCGCATCTTCGAGGGCTGGCGGTGAGCATTGAGGCGCAGTCGCATCGGATCGACCGCTTCGCACCACGGTCCGCGAAGTCCCGCTGGGGCTTGTGCAGCC
>DATLGW010000462.1:0-2113 GCA_035540315.1 Burkholderiaceae bacterium
GGTCGCGCCGCAGCACGCCGACGGTGTCCACGCCGTGGCGTTCGTCGAAACGCCTGCAGACGAGGTTGCCGACGGTCCACCGGACCCGCGCGGCGACGAGCGCGGGCCAGTCGTGGACCGGCCGCTGGCGTACCGAACGCAGTGCATGAAGCAGGCTCTCGGCCATTTCGAGTCTCCCTGACGCTGATGCGATGTCAGCTTAGTCGCGCTGCGTGACGTTGTTCTCGATGACCCTGCGCGATTCGGAAGTTTTTCCTCGCGAAGGGGCTGTTGTCAATCGACGCTGGAGCCGCATCCGCACGAGGAGCCGCCATGGCAACGCGAATCGCGACCTGGGAATGGCATCTGACGCCGCTGGGCTGGGTGCCGGGCCTGCAGACGCCGCCGCCGGATCGCCCGGTGCGCTACCGGCTGCCGTCGGACCGGGTCGCCAGCTACATGCTATCGCAGATCGCGTCGGGCGAAGCGCAGCCGACCCACGGCTGGACCCAGACTTGGGCGGCGCCCGACGCCGGCGCGATCAACGAACTGATGCGCCGGTTCGGGGCGCTGCCTGCGCCGGTGACCGAGCTGGTGCATGCCTGCGGCGGCGCGCAGTCCGCCGATCCGCTGCCGCGGGTACGATTCGTGCCGGCTTTGTCTGCGGCGGCCGGCGCCTGACCTGATCTACGCTGCGGCGACAGCCGGTCGCTCGGGACAGCGGCGGATCCTCGCGGTCCGGGTCCCGAAAACTTCAGCGTAAGGGCTTGATTTTGCGTATAATTCGATTTTGACTCGACTGTGTCGATGACAAATTCGAATACTGCGGCCGCGCCCGTCGGCGTAACCTTCCAAGATTTCGGCCTGGCCGAGCCGATCGTGCGGGCGGTGACCGAGCTGGGCTATCGCGAACCGACGCCGATCCAGGCGCAGGCGATCCCGGTCGTTCTGTCGGGGCGGGACGTGATGGGGGCGGCGCAGACCGGCACCGGCAAGACCGCCGGCTTCGCGCTGCCGATCATCCACCAGCTGCTGCCGCTGGCGAGCGCCAGCGCGTCGCCGGCGCGCCATCCGGTGCGCGCGCTGATCCTGGCGCCGACGCGCGAGCTGGCCGACCAGATCTACCAGAACGTCAAGGAATACGCGCGCCACACGCCGCTGAAGGTAGCGGTCGTTTTCGGCGGGGTCGACATGAATCCGCAGATCGCCGCGCTGCGCAGCGGCTGCGAGATCCTGATCGCAACGCCGGGACGGCTGCTCGATCACGTGCAGCAGAAGACGACGAACCTGTCGCAGGTGCAGATCCTGGTGCTGGACGAGGCCGACCGGATGCTCGACATGGGCTTCCTGCCCGACATCCAGCGGATCATCAACCTGCTGCGAACGCCGCGGCAGAACCTGATGTTCTCGGCGACGTTCTCGAACGAGATCCGCAAGCTCGCATCGAGCTTCCTGCGCGATCCGCAGCTGATCGAGGTCGCGCGGCGCAACGCGCTGGCGGAGAACATCGAGCAGTGCGTCTTCCGCGTCGACAGCTCCGATGCGAAACGGGCCGCCGTCGGCAAGCTGATCCGAGAACGGGAGCTGCACCAGGTGCTGGTGTTCTCGAACACCAAGATCGGCGCGGGCCGGCTGGCGCGACAGCTCGAGCGCGACGGGCTGAACGCAGCGGCGATCCACGGCGACAAGAGCCAGCCTGAGCGGCTGAAGACGCTCGAGGACTTCAAGCAGGGGCGTGTCGACGTGCTGGTGGCGACCGACGTCGCCGCGCGGGGGCTGGACATCGTCGAGCTGCCGGCGGTGATCAATTACGACCTGCCGCATTCGCCGGAGGACTACGTGCACCGGATCGGCCGCACCGGCCGTGCCGGCGCCAGCGGGATGGCGCTGTCGCTGATGACGCGCGACGACGAGCGGGCGCTGGCGGACATCGAGAAGCTGGTCAAGGCAAAGCTGCCGGTGCAGTCGCTGGAGATCGAGGCGGCCCGGCCGCCGCGCGCCGAGCGCGAGCCGCGCGAAGCGCGGGCCGAACGCGGCGGGCGCAGCCGCTCCGGGCGCCGGGATCCGGCAACCTCGGGCGCGCCGGCACGCGCCGCGGTGCCGGAGGATCCGCTGTTCACCGCGCCGTATCAGG
>DATLGW010000463.1:0-1710 GCA_035540315.1 Burkholderiaceae bacterium
GGCCTCGTCGCCGGCGATGCCGGGCTGCTGAAGCGATTCCTGCTGTATCGGACCTATCACGGCAGCGCGATGAGCCCGGCCGTGCAGGCAGCATCGGCCGCCGCATGGGACGACGAGCAGCACGTGATCGACAACCGCACCGCGTACCGGCGCAAGTTCGACGAGGTGACGCCGATCGTCGCGTCGGTGCTGCAGACGACCCGGCCGCAGGCGGGGTTCTACCTGTGGGCCCGGGTTCCCGGCGGCGACGACACCGCCTTCACTCGCGCGTTGTACGCTCAATATAATGTGCTGGTGCTACCTGGCAGCTTCCTGAGCCGATCCTCCGGCGGCTCGAATCCCGGTCAAGGCTGGGTGCGGATCGCGCTCGTCGACTCGCCCGAGCGCTGCATCGACGCCGCTGGCCGCATCCGCGAGTTCGTTTCCGCCACCCGATGAACCCATGACCGCAACGCTGCAGACGACGATCGAACAGGCCTGGGACCAGCGCGCGTCGCTGTCGGCGCAATCCGCGACCGGGCCGCTGCGCGACGCGGTCGCGCACGTGCTCGCCGAGCTGGACGCCGGCCGGCTGCGCGTGGCGGAAAAGCGCGACGGACGCTGGACCGTGCACCAGTGGATCAAGAAAGCGGTGCTGCTGTCGTTCCGGCTCGACGACAACGTGCCGATCGAGGCCGGCGCGCTGCGCTTCTACGACAAGGTGCCGACCAAGTTCGCCGATTGGGGGCCGCAGCAGTTCGGTTCCGCGGGGTTTCGCGTCGTGCCTCCGGCGGTCGCGCGCCGCGGCAGCTACATCGGCCGCAACGTGGTGCTGATGCCTTCGTACGTGAACGTCGGCGCCTACGTCGACGAGGGCACGATGGTCGATACCTGGGCCACGGTCGGGTCGTGCGCGCAGATCGGTCGCAACGTGCACCTTTCCGGCGGCGTCGGAATCGGCGGCGTGCTCGAGCCGCTGCAGGCGAACCCGACGATCATCGAGGACAACTGCTTCATCGGCGCGCGCTCCGAGATCGTCGAGGGCGTGATCGTCGAGGAGAACTCGGTGATCTCGATGGGCGTGTTCATCGGCCAGTCGACGAAGATCTACGATCGCGCGTCCGGCGAGATCGTCTACGGGCGCGTGCCGTCGGGCTCGGTCGTCGTGCCCGGCGCGCTGCCGTCGTCCGACGGCAAGGTCAATCTGTATTGCGCGGTGATCGTCAAGCGAGTCGATGCGCAGACGCGCGCGAAGACCGGCATCAACGAGCTGCTTCGCGGCGACTGATACGACCGCATCCGGAGAATCCAGCGATGGCGATGGACCGATTGCTGCAGCTGATGGCCGACAAGAAGGCGAGCGACCTGTTCCTCGCCGTGGGCTCGCCGGTGCAGATCAAGATCAACGGGATCACGATCCCGGTGAACCAGCAGCGGCTCGACGCCGAGGCGGTCGCGACGCTGCTGCGCGAGGTGATCACCGACAAGCAGTGGAACCAGTTCGAGGAAGACAACGAGCTGAACCTCGGCTACGGGCTGCGCAACGTCGGCAGCTTCCGCTTCTCGGTGTTCCGCCAGCGCGGCTCGGTCGCCGCGGTCGTGCGCTACATTCCCGGCGACGTTCCGCAGCTGTCGACGCTGAACCTGCCGCCGATCCTGCCCGAGCTGGTGATGGAAAAGCGCGGCCTGCTGCTCGTCGTGGGCGCGACCGGATCGGGAAAGACGACCACG
>DATLGW010000464.1:0-4029 GCA_035540315.1 Burkholderiaceae bacterium
CAATCGCTGCCGCAACGCCTGCCGGACCGCATCGACCGCAGTCGCCCCGCCGGCCTGCAGCCGGCGCGCGAACTCGACGATCAGGATCGCGTTCTTCGCCGACAACCCGATGATCGCGACCAGCCCGACGGTGAAGTACACGTCGTTCGGCATCGCGCGGATCGTCACGAACAGCGCCGCCCCGAGCAGGCCGAGCGGCACGACCAGCATCGCTGCGACCGGCAGCGTCCAGCTCTCGTACAGCGCCGCCAGACACAGGAACACCGCCAGCACCGACAGCGCCAACAGCACCGGCGCCTGCGCGCGCAGCAACCGCTCCTCGTACGACTGTCCGGTCCACTCGTAGCCGATGCCCTGCGGCAGCTGCCCGATCAGCCGCTCGATCTCGGCCATCGCGTCGCCCGAGCTGTAGCCGGGCGCCGCCTGTCCCGACACCGCGAGCGCCGGATAGCCGTTGAAGCGCAGCAGCTGCACCGGCGCGACCAGCCAGCGGCTTTCGCTGAACGCCGCGAACGGCACCATCTCGCCGTGCGCGTTGCGCACCGTCAGCCGCGCGACGTCGTGCGGCTGCAGCCTGCGCTCGGGTACCGCCTGCACGATCACGCGCTGCTGGCGCCCCAGGTTCGGGAAGTCGCTGACGTACGCCGCGCCGAACGACGCCGACAGCGCAGCCGCGACGTCGGCCATCGTCAGCCCCTGCGCAGCGAGCCGATCGCGATCGATGTTCAGCGCGAGCTGCGGCGTTTCCCGCAGGCCCTCGGCCCGAACGCGCTGCAGCACCGGGCTCTCGTTCGCGAGCGCGACCAGCCGCTCGCGCGCCGCGACCAGCGGATCGTGCCCGAGCGACGCGCGGTCCTGAAGCCGCAGGTTGAAGCCGGCGACGACGCCGAGGCCGCGGACCGCCGGCGGGTTCATCGGCAGCACGATCGCGTCGCGCACGTTCGCGGCGAAATGCGCGCGCGCAGCGTCGATCAGCTGCCCGGCACTTTGCTCGCGCTCGGCCCAGGGCTTGAGCATCGTCCAGACCTGACCCGCGTTCTGGCCGCTGCCCTGGAAGCTGAAGCCGGTGATGCCGATCACGTGCTGGACCCCCGGCTGCGACAGGTAGAAACGCTCGACCTGCTCGAGCACCTGCGCGGTGCGGCCGACCGTCGCGCCCGGGGGCAGCTGGATGCTGGTCAGCACCGATCCCTGGTCCTCGTCGGGCAGGAACGCGCCCGGCAGCCGGATCATCAGCACCGCAGCGGCGATCGCGACCACGACGTACGCGAGTATCGCTCGTCCGATCCGGCGCAGCATCCGATCGACCGTCGCGTGATAGCGGCTCGAGAACGCATCGAAGCCGCGATTGAACAGGCCGAACAGGCCGCGCCGCGGCTGTGCCGCAGACGCGCGCGGCCGCGGCTTGAGCAGCGTCGCGCACAGCGCCGGCGTCAGCGACAGCGCGATCGCGGTCGAGAACACGATCGCTGCCCCCATCGAGGCGGCGAACTGCTGATAGATCGCGCCGACCGCGCCGCCGAAGAACGCCATCGGCACCAGCACCGAAACCAGCACCAGCGTCGTGCCGATGATCGCGTGCGCGACCTGGCCCATCGCCTTGCGCGTCGCTTCCCGCGGCGGCAACCCCTCCTGCGTCATGATCCGGTCGACGTTCTCGACCACGACGATCGCGTCGTCGACGAGGATTCCGATCGCGAGCACCAGGCCGAACAGCGTCAGCACGTTGATCGAGAACCCGAGCGCGAGCAGCGTGCCGAACGCCCCCATCAGCGCGATCGGCATCACCAGCGTCGGGATCAGCGTCGCGCGCAGGTCCTGCAGGAACAGGTACATCACGCCGAACACCAGCACGACCGCGAGCACGAGCGTCGACACGACGCCGCGGATCGATTCGCGCACGAAGCGCGACAAGTCGCTCGGAATCTCGTAGGCGACTCCGGGCGGGAAGAAACGCGACAGCTCGTCGAGTCGCGTGCGCACCGCATCGGCGGTCGCGACCGCATTGGCGTCGGTCGCCAGGCGAACGCCGATCGCGGTCGCCGGCTGGCCGTTCAGCCGCGCGCGCGTTGCGTACGACATGCCGCCGAGCTCGATCCGCGCGACGTCGCGCAATCGCACGACCGAGCCGTCGCGCTCGACACGCAGCGGAATCTCGCCGAACGCCTCCGGCGTGGCGAGCTGGCCGCCGACGATCAGACTGGCGGCGATCTGCTGGGTCGGACGCGCCGGCTGGTCGCCCAGCGCTCCGGCAGGCACCTGCAGGTTCTGCGCGCGGATCGCCGCCGCGACGTCGGCGGGCGTCAACCGCAGCCCTTCCAGGCGCGCCGGATCGATCCACACCCGCATCGCGCGCTCGGTGCCGAACAGCTGCGCCTCGCCCACGCCGGGCACGCGGCGGATCTCGTTCAGCACGTTGCGCACCGCGAAATCGCCGAGCGCGACCGGATCCAGCCGCCCGTCGGGCGAATACAGCGACACGAACATCAGGAAATCGCCCGCGGTGCGGGTGACCTGAAGCCCCTGCTGCAACACGGCATCGGGCAACCGGCGCTGCACGCGCTGCAGCCGGTTCTGCACCTCGACGGCCGCGAGCTCGATGTCGGTTCCGGGCCGGAAAGTCGCAGTCACGCGCGAGCCGCCGTCGGCCTGGCTGCGCGACTCGATGTACAGCAATCCGTCGGCGCCCAACAGCTCCTCCTCGATCAGGCTGGTGACGCCCTGGTCGACGACGATCGCGCTCGCGCCCGGATACGTGGTGCTGACCGTCGCCGAAGGCGGCGCGATGTTCGGGTGCCGCGCGACCGGCAGCTGCGTGATCGACAGCAAACCCGCGGCGAGCACGAACAGCGCGAGCACCCACGCGAATACCGGACGGTCGATGAAGAAGTGCGCCATTGCGTCGCCCGATCGCGTTCAGCGCACGGAAGGCGGCTGCCCCGCCGCGAGGTTCGCGCCGCCGGCGGCTGCCGGGGCGCCGGCGCGGTCGCGCCCGACGGCGCCCCCCGCGTATTCCGCCGGCCGCCATGGGACCGCCGTCACGCGCGCACCGGGCGTTGCGCGCTGCAGCCCTTCGACGATCACGCGGTCGCCCTCGGCGAGTCCGTCGCTGACGACCCACTGGTCGCCCCAAGCGACGTCGGCGACGACCGGCTGCGCGACGACGCGCTCGTCGTCGTCGACGAGCATCACGAGCGAGCCGGTCGCGGTGCGCAGGACCGCCTGCTGCGGCACCGTGATCGCCCGCGCATCGATCGCCTGCGCCAGCCGCGCGCGCACATGCATTCCCGGCAGCAGCAGCCCGTCGGGGTTCGGCACTTCGGCGCGCATCGCGACCGAGCCGGTTGCCGGATCGACGCTGAGCTCCTTGAACAGCAGCCGCCCGGGGTGCGGGTACTCGGCGCCGTCCGGCATCACCAGCAGGACCTCGATCTCGCCCGGCGCGAGCTGCTCGAGCTCGCCGGCAGCGATCGCCCGCTGCAGTCGCAGCACGTCAGCCGCCGATTGGGTGATGTCGACCAGCATCGGGTCGATCTGCCGGATCGTCGTGAGCAGCGTCGGCTCGCCCTGCCCGACCAGCGCGCCCTCGGTGACCAGCGCGCGGCCGGTGCGTCCGCCGATCGGCGCCGTGACCTGCGCGTAGCCGAGGTTCAGCTGCGCGGTCTCGACGGCCGCTGCCGCTGCCGCGACCTCGGCCTCGTGCCGCAGCCGCTCGGCGCGAATGTCGTCGAATTCCTGTTGGCTGATCGCCCGCTGGCGCACCAGCGGCTCGAAACGCCGCTCGCGCTGGCGCGCATGCTCGAGCGCTGCGCGCGCCTTCGCCAGCGACGCCTGCGCGCTCCTCAGCGCCGCCTGCAGCGGCGCAGGATCGATCTCGAACAGCGGCTGGCCCGCATCGACCTGCGACCCCTCGCGGAACAGACGCTGCTGAACGATCCCCGGCACCCGCGCGCGCACCTCCGCCACCCGCAGCGGCTGCAGCCGCCCGGGCAGCTTGACGACCCGCGGCACCGCCCCCGGAAGTCGCGG
>DATLGW010000465.1:0-4187 GCA_035540315.1 Burkholderiaceae bacterium
GGGTGCTGGTCGGTGTTCCGGCTGAACGGCCGCGACGGCCAGCAGCGCGTCGTCAGCGCGAACGGCAGCGCGTTCTTCGACGACACCGGACGGCTGCAGCAGTTCGTCGGCGTGCTGCAGGACATCACCGAGCTCACGCGCCAGCGCGCACAGGCCGAGCAGCGGGCGCTGTTCGCCGAGCAGATGGTCGGCATCGTCAGTCACGACCTGCGCAACCCGCTGTCGGCGATCCTGACCAGCGCGCACGTGCTGCGGCGGGTGCGGCTGCCGCCGCGGCATGCACCAGTGCTGGAGCGGATCGTGTCGGCGACGAACCGCGCCCAGCGACTGATCGACGACCTGCTCGATTTCACGCAGGCCCGCGTCGGCAGCGGCATCCGGATCGTGCCGAGAACGGTCGATCTGCATGCGCTGGTCGCCGCCACGGTCGAGGAGCTCGCGGCGGCATTTGCCGGGCGCTCGCTGCAGCACCGCCGACATGGCGACGGCGACTGCGTCGCCGACGGCGATCGGCTGTCGCAGCTGATCGGCAACCTGGTCGCGAACGCGATGGCATACGGCGCCGAGGAGCAGCCCGTCACCGTCACCTCCGGGGTCGAACGCGACACCTACTCGATCGCGGTCCACAATTTCGGCGCGCCGATTCCGCTGGCATTGCGGCCGCGCCTGTTCGAGCCGATGGCCCGCGGCGCCGGCGACGGCGCCGACACGCGCAGCGTCGGACTGGGGCTGTTCATCGTGCGCGAGATCGTCCAGGCGCATGGCGGCCGGATCGACGTCGAGTCGGATGCCGACCGCGGGACCGTCTTCACCGTCGTCTGCCCGCGCCAGCGGGCCGGATCGGACCCCGCACGGGCGGGCTGAACCGGCGCCGGCAGCGGCGCCGGATCGCTGTGCGCGCCGCGGCGGCGTTACCATTGCCCGCAGCAGGCGCGCAACCAACGCACCGAGGCCGATACGCCATGACCAATTTGCCAGGGCTTCAGTTCGATCTGGGCGAAGACGTCGCGATGCTGCGCGACACCGTCCAGCAATTCACCGCCGCCGAGATCACGCCGCGCGCCGCCGACATCGACCGCAGCGACCAGTTTCCGATGGACCTGTGGCGAAAGTTCGGCGAGCTCGGGTTGCTGGGCGTCACGGCGCCGGAGGAATACGGCGGCACCGACATGGGCTACCTGGCGCACATCGTCGCGATGGAGGAGATCTCGCGCGGATCGGCGTCGGTCGGCCTGTCGTACGGCGCGCATTCGAACCTGTGCGTGAACCAGATCATCCGCAACGGCACCGACGCGCAGAAGCGCAAGTACCTGCCGAAGCTGATCTCGGGCGAGCACGTCGGCGCGCTCGCGATGTCGGAATCGAACGCCGGATCCGACGTGGTGTCGATGCGGCTGCGTGCCGACTTCAAGGGCGACCGCTGGGTGCTCAACGGCACCAAGATGTGGATCACGAACGGTCCCGACGCCGACGTGCTGGTCGTCTACGCGAAAAACGACGTCGAGGCGGGCCCGCGCGGCATCACGGCGTTCCTGATCGAAAAAGGCTTCAAGGGGTTTTCGGTCGCGCAAAAGCTCGACAAGCTCGGCATGCGCGGCAGCCACACCGGCGAGCTGGTGTTCGAGGACTGCGAAGTGCCGGCCGAGAACGTGCTGGGCGGCCTGGGCAACGGCGTCAAGGTGCTGATGAGCGGGCTCGATTTCGAGCGCGCCGTACTGTCGGGCGGGCCGCTGGGCATCATGGCCGCGTGTATGGACGCGGTGGTGCCGTACGTGCACGAGCGCAAGCAGTTCGGCCAGCCGATCGGCGAGTTCCAGCTGATGCAGGGCAAGCTCGCCGACATGTACACGACGATGATGGCGTGCCGCGCGTACGTGTACGAAGTGGGCCGCCAGTGCGACCGGTCGCGCACCGGCGACGTCGACGTGCGCAGCCTGCGCAAGGACGCCGCCGGCGCGATCCTCTTCTCGGCCGAGCGCGCGACCTGGATGGCCGGCGAGGCGATCCAGTGCCTGGGCGGCAACGGCTACATCAACGACTACCCCACCGGCCGCCTATGGCGCGACGCGAAGCTCTATGAAATCGGGGCGGGCACGTCGGAAATTCGAAGGATGCTGATCGGCCGGGAGCTGTTCGGCGAGACGAAGTGAGTTCCGCTGCCCGCCCCGTCGCGCAGGCGATGCTGGCGGGATTCGACCGCCACTACGCGCTGTTCCGCTACAACGCGCAGCAGGCCAAGGCGCGCTACGAAGCCGCCGACTGGCACGGAATCCGCAAGCTCGCGCGCGAGCGGATCGCGTTCTACGACCGGCGCGTCGCCGAAGCGGTCTCCCGCATCGAGCACGAGTTCGACGCCGGCCGCCTGTCCGACGAGGTCTGGCAGCAGGTCAAGCGGGACTACGTCGAGTTGCTCGCCGAGCATCAGCAGCCCGAACTCGCCGAGACGTTCTTCAATTCGGTCAGCTGCAAGGTGCTGCACCGGCACTACTTCAACAACCAGTTCATCTTCGTGCGGCCCGCTGTCGCGACCGATTACCTCGACTCGGATCCGCCGTGCTTTCGGGTCTACTATCCGGCCGAAGCCGGGCTGCGCAACGCGCTGCGGCAGATGCTCATCGACGTCGGCCTCGCGTGCGGCTTCGTCGACGTCGAGCGCGACCTCGACTGGGTCATCGAAGCCGCGGCCGATGCGCTGCCGGCCACCCCCGCCGCCGATTTCCAGCTGCATGCGCTGCGCACGCTGTTCTTCCGCAACAAGGGCGCGTACCTGATCGGGCGCATCGTCAACGACGGCGAGGTCACGGCGTTCGCGATCCCGATCCTGCAGGACTCGCGCGGCCGGCTGTACCTGGACACGCTGCTGGTGGGCAGCGACCGCATCGAGGCGCTGTTCAACTTCGCGCGCGCGTATTTCATGGTCGACATGGAGGTGCCGTCGGCCTGCGTGCGCTTCCTGCGCACGCTGATGCCGACCAAGCCGGAGTCGGAGCTGTACACGATGCTCGGGCTGCACAAGCAGGGCAAGACGCTGTTCTACCGCGACCTGCTGCAGCATCTGCAGCATTCGCACGACCGCTTCGTGATCGCGCCCGGCATCCGCGGGCTGATCATGGCGGTGTTCACGCTGCCGTCGTTCCCGTACGTGTTCAAGGCGATCATGGACGAGCGCGGCAAGGACGTCACGCGCGAGCACGTGCAGCGCCAGTACCTGCGCGTGAAGCTGCACGACCGCGTCGGACGGATGGCCGACACCTGGGAGTACACCGGGGTGCCGCTGCCGAAAGCGCGGCTGGATCCGGCGCTGATCGAGCACCTGCGCGCGACCGCATCGTCGCTGCTGGAGGACGACGGCGACGCGCTGGTGATCCGGCACCTGTACATCGAGCGCCGGATGGTGCCGCTGAACCTGTACCTGGAGCAGGCCGACGACGCCGAACGCGAACGCGCGGTGATCGAATACGGCGACGCGATCAAGCAGATGGTTGCCGCCAACATGTTCCCCGGCGACATGCTGTACAAGAACTTCGGCGTCACCCGTCAAGGACGCGTCGTGTTCTACGACTACGACGAGGTCGCCTACCTGACCGACTGCAATTTCCGTCGGATTCCGCCGCCGCCCAACCCGGAAGACGAGCTGTCGGCCGAACCGTGGTATCCGGTGGCGGCCGGCGACGTGTTCCCGGAGGAATTCGGACCGTTCCTGCTCGGCGATCCGCGGGTGCGCGACGTCTTCTTGCGCCACCACGGCGACCTGCTGCAGGTCGATTTCTGGCAGCGCAAGCAGCAGCGGATCCGGGACGGCGTGCTCGAGGACGTTTTCCCCTACCCGGAGAGTCTGCGCTTCAAGCACCGGCGCGGCCAATCTTCTATCATCCAGGAAACGAGCCCCGGCGCGGCGTCCGCGGCCCCCTCGGGGGATGCTGCGGACGCGCCGGCCGAACACTCTTCTCCCTAGGAGCCTCGCCATGGCCGATCCCGTCGTCATCGTAGCCGCCGCCCGCACCCCGATCGGATCGATGATGGGCGAGCTGTCGTCGTTCCCCGCGCACCAGCTGGGATCGATCGCGATCAGGAACGCGGTCGAGCGCGCCGGAATCAAGCCCGACGCAGTGCAGGAAGTGATCATGGGCTGCGTGCTGCCGGCCGGCCAGGGACAGGCGCCGGCGCGGCAGCACGCAGCCCATGAT
>DATLGW010000466.1:0-7793 GCA_035540315.1 Burkholderiaceae bacterium
TGATCTGCGCATCCATCGCGATGATGCGCGAAACCTCGGCCGGTGCGCCGATGCGCGCGCTGCTGCTGCAGCTGTTCGCCGACAGCAGCAGCGCAAGCGATGCCGCGAGCGCGATCCTGATCGTTGCAACCATTCCCTTCCTGTGTGTTCGTTCGATCGACGCCGAAGTTTAGACCGTCTGTCGGTCGTACCGAACCGTTGACACAGCGTTCGCACGGGATCGGTGCAGCAGCGCGTGCTGCAGAGGGCGGCGCGCGATGACGCGATTCGTGTTCGGCGCATCGGGATACGGGCCACCGATCAGTGGGAAGCGGCCTCTCATCTGCGTTCGCTACCGGCACCGCAGGGCGCGCCGATACCTTGCCGACGTGAATTACTTCACGCACACGCGGAGATCGATGGTGGAACATGTGATGAAATCTCTGGCGCGGGCTGCGGGCATTCTGGCGGTTGCCGTTGCATTCAGCTCTTGCGGTTTTCCAGATGGGTCTGATCAGACGTTGGCAGAGGATTCCCAGGGCGCCGGCACGACCGACGTCTCTCCCACTGAGGCAGGACCGACCGCCGGCGGCGTGACCAGCAAGCCGGCATTCATGAGCGGCGGCTCCACGTCGACGCCGCCCAGCACGGTATCGCCGTCGACCGGAGGCTCGCAGCCTTCGACCGGGGCAACGCCTTCAGCCCCGAGCGGCGGCGGCAGCACGACGCCGACCGTTCCGGTCACGCCGTCGACGCCCGAGTCGCCGCCGCAGGTGACCGTGCCGCCGCCGTCGCCGCCTGCCGCCGTCAAGAAGACGATCCTGTCGGGCGCGCCGGTCGTCGTGCCGGCGAAGTTCGTCGGCATGCACGTGAACCGCTGGCCGAGCGGCGACCCGGTCTCGTCCCCGCCGAGTTATCAGTTCGGCACGATCCGGAGCCTGAACTACGACCCGGCCGGGCCGGACGACGGCGTGTTCTGGCGCAACATCCAGAAGACCCAGAACAGCTGGGCCTGGAGCAACCTGGATCAATGGGTCGACACCTGGCATGCGCAGGGCAAGGACCTGATGTACTCGTTCTACGGCACGCCGCAGTGGGCGTCGACGCGGCCGGGACAGATGGACCCGTACAACGCCTACGGCGGCGACTCGAAGCCGACCGACCTGGCGCACGTGCGCACGTTCATCACCGAGCTGGTCAAGCGCTACAACGGCAACGGTACGCGCAAGATCAAGTATCTGGAGGTCTGGAACGAGCCCGATACCGGGAACGGCATGCCGTACTGGCGCGACAGCATCAGCGATCTCGCGGCGCTGGCACGCGCGGTCTATCAGGCGGCGAAGGCGGTCGATCCGGGCATCATCGTGCTGGGACCGGCCTGGGTCGACTCGTTCAACCAGTTCCGTGCCGACGAGCGCTTCGTCGGGTTCGCGAACGCGTCGGATCAGGCAGGCGGCACCGGCAAGCAGTGGATGGATGCCGTGGCTTGGCACCACTACGACTACAGCTTCAACATCGAGGATCTGGTCGATCAGATCGGCTACATCAAGACCGCGCTGCAGAAGGCTGGACAGGCGCATCTGCCGATGCACCTGACCGAGATCGGCGGCATGGACTGGTCGTCGTCGTGGCCGAGCACCGCGGACAAGACGCGGCAGATCCAGCGCTGGATGATGGTCGCTGCCGCGACAGGCCAGAAGTCGATCTCGCTGTACATGCACGACACGATGTCGCACCTGGGAAATCCGGCAGGCAACACGACGATCTCGTCGGGGATCCAGGAGATGTACCAGGCGCTCACCGGCAAGACGATCACTGCCGCTGCGCTGCTGTCGGACAACTCGGTCTGGCTCGCGTTCGGCGACGGCTCGACGCTGCGGCGCTGATCGCCGTACCCCCCGCCGCTGAAGCGAAAGCGGCTCGTAGCCCGCCCCGGGCAACCGGGGCGGGCTACGCCCAATTACGGATAAGACCCTGCTGCCGACGGTGATAGGATTCACCCCGACTGCTTTTCCGGCACAGCCCTAGCAAAGCCCGAGCAGTCTCCGCCGACCGGGACCCGATCCCGGTCATCGTGTCAAACGACCTGCCTGTCCTGCGAACAGGCGCCTTCGTGCGCCCTGAATTCGCACGCGCTCAAAAAACCGGTCCCCGTCGACCTGCATCGAGCGTGCCTTCCGAGGGGAGGGCTAGAGGGATGGAACGATGAAATCACGACTCGCTCGAGCGAGCACTTGTCCGCGCGCAGCGGCTTTTTTCACCACCTGCGCAGCCGTCCTCGCACTGCAGGCTTGCGGTGGCGGGGGCAGCGAAATGCCAGCCGCATCGACCTCCGAGACCGCGGGAGGAACGCATCTCGAGCTGGTCGATTCCAGCACGATCGGCGGCACCGCGACCAAACCGACGTCCGCTCAAGCCACCGAGGTCGCGCCGATTCCGGAGCCGCCGGTGACGATCCGAAAACGGATTTTGGCGGGCGCTCCGGTCACCGTGCCACCGAACTTCGTCGGAATGCACGTGAACCGCTGGCCTTCGGGCGATCCGGTGTCGGCGCTCCCGACCTATCAGTTCGGCACCGTTCGCAGCCTCAACTACGATCCGGCCGGCCAGGATGAAGGCGTTTTCTGGCGCAACATTCAGAAGAAGCCGGACGTGTGGGACTGGGCTGCACTCGATCAGTGGGTGCAGACCTATCATGGGCTGGGCAAGGACCTGATCTACTCGTTCTACGGAACGCCGGATTGGGCGTCGACCCGGCCGTCGGTCACGGATCTCTACGGCCGCCCAGGCGGCGACTCCAAACCGACCGACCTGGCGCACGTGCGCACGTTCATCACCGAGCTGGTCAAGCGCTACAACGGCGACGGCGCGCGCCGGATCAAGTATCTCGAGGTCTGGAACGAGCCCGACACCGGGAACGGCATGCCGTACTGGCGCGACAGCATCAGCGATCTCGCTGCGCTGGCGCGTGCCGTCTATCAGGCGGCAAAGGCCGTCGACCCAGGCATCATCGTGCTCGGGCCGGCGTGGGTCGATGCGTTCGATCAGTTCCGGGCCAACGAGCGCTTCGTCGGCTTCGCGAACGCGTCGGACCAGTCCGGCGGCAGCGGAAAGCAGTGGATGGACGCCGTCGCGTGGCACCACTACGACTACGCGATGAACATCCAGCACCTTGTCGAGCAGATCCATCACATCCGGGCGGCGCTCCAGCAAGCGGGGCAGGACCACTTGCCGATGTACCTGACCGAGATCGGCGGCGAGGCCTGGACGGCCTCGTCACCGAGCGTTTCCGACAAGACCCGCCAGATCCAGCGCTGGATGATGGTCGCGGCTGCAGCGGGGCAGCAGATGATCGGCCTCTACATGCACGACACGATGAGCCATCTGGGCGATCCGGCGAGAGAGCCGGCGATTGCCACCGGTATCCAGGAGATGCATGCCGCGCTGGTCGGCAAGACGATCACCGCCGGCGCACTGCTGGAGGACGGCAGCGTGTGGCTTGCGTTTGCCGACGGGTCGACGCTGCGCCGCTGAGGCGATGGGTTCGGCGCAGGTTGTGCCGCGGCATCAGCTGCGGGACGCCCGCGCCGGTGCCGCCGCGCGGGAAGTTCATCGTCAGCCCGCGCGACTTCGACGAGTGGAAGTAGCGCGGCGGCGGGCCGATCAGGCCTTGACGACGTTGCCGTTTTGTCCCGCGTAGCGACCGCGGGTGTCGATGATCAGCCGCGCATGCTTGCGCAGCAGCTCGTAGTCGAACTTGTCGTGGTCGGTCGCGAGCAGCAGCGCGTCGTACGACGCGATCGTCTGCGGCGTCAGCGGCACCGACGACAGCTCGAACTTGTGCTCGCGCATCTTCGGGAACGCCGGGATGTGCGGATCCGAGTAGTCGACGTGCGCGCCGCGGGCGCGCAGCAGCTCCATCAGCACCGCCGACGGCGACTCGCGCGGATCGTCGACGTTTTTCTTGTACGCCAGCCCCAATACCAGCACGCGGCTGCCCTTGATCGCCTTGGACCGCTCGTTCAGCGCGTCGGCGAGCTTGGAGATCACGAACTGAGGCATGCTGCTGTTGATCTCGCCCGCCAGCTCGATGAACCGCGTATGCACGCCGTATTCGCGCGCTTTCCAGGTCAGGTAGAACGGATCGATCGGAATGCAGTGCCCGCCCAATCCAGGGCCGGGGTAGTACGGCACGAAGCCGAACGGCTTCGTCGCCGCCGCCCGGATGATCTCGTGGATGTCCAGCCCCATGCGGTCGCAGACGATCTTCAGCTCGTTGACCAGCCCGATGTTGACCGCCCGGTGAATGTTCTCCAGCAGCTTCGTCATCTCGGCCGCGCGGGTGCTCGACACCTCGACGACCGTGTCGATCACGGCGCCGTACAGCGCCTTGCCCACTTTGAGGCAGGTCGGGGTCGAGCCGCCGACGACTTTCGGGATCGTGCGGGTCGTGAACTTGCCGTTCGCCGGGTCCTCGCGTTCGGGCGAGAACACCAGGAACGCCGTCTCGCCCAGCACGAGGCCGCGGCGCTCGATCCGGGGCCGAAGCTCCTCGTCGGTCGTGCCGGGGTAGGTCGTGCTCTCGAGCGACACCAGCTGGCCTTCCCGCAAGTGCGGCACCAGCGCGTCGGGCTCGCCGGCGCGGGCGAAGTCGGTCGTCGCCGAGAAGCCGGCGTCGACTGCCGCGGCCAGCTTGTCGTTGGAAATGTGCTCGATGTAGCTGTCGCGGGCGGCGATCCGGTGCACTTTGTGCGGGTCGATGTCGAACCCGAGCACCTTGAAGCCGACCTCGGCGAAGCGCATCGCCAGCGGCAGTCCGACGTAGCCGAGGCCGACGATGCCGACGACGGCTTGGCGGGTCTCGATCCGATCCAATAACGTGTGCAGCGGGGTCATGCGTGATCTGTTGTATTTGTGAAATAAGTGGGACGTAGCGCCATCGCAGTCATCTTACGATGGACACCGGAAACGAAAAGACAGGAATGTCACGAATGCGCTCCGTCGTGCTCGTCCAGCGCCGCCTGGTCGACTACCGCGTCCCGCTGTTCGAGGCGATGCGGCAGGAACTCCGCGCCAGCGGCATCGACTTCCGGCTGCTGGTCGGCGAGCCCCATGCGTCCGAGCGCAGCCGGTGCGACACCGCGCGGATCGACTGGGCGGTTCGGCTGGCGACGCAGTATACGCTGGGCGGCCGCGTCTGCTGGCAGCCGTTCGGCAAGGCCGCGGGCGAAGCCGACCTCGTGATCGTCACGCAGGAAAACAAGCTGCTGTACAACTTCGTCGCGATGACCGCCCGGCGGCCGCAGCGGCTCGCGTTCTGGGGGCACGGCCGGAACATGCAGTCCGAGCGGCCCGACACGCTGCGCGAGCGCTTCAAGCGCGCAGTGTCGCTGCGCGCCGACTGGTGGTTCGCGTACACGAGCGGTACCGCGAAGATCCTGCGCGACGCCGGTTTTCCGGAGTCGCGGATCACCGTGCTCGAGAATGCGACCGACACCCGGCAGCTGCGCGACGAGCTCGCCGCCGTCACCGATGACGACGTCGCGCGGGTGCGCGCGCAGTTCGGCTTGACCCCCGGCGCGACCGGCCTCTATCTCGGCTCGCTGTACGATCACAAGCGGCTCGATTTCCTCGTCGACGCCGCCCGGATCGTCCGCGACCGGGTGCCGCAGTTCTGCCTGCTGGTCGTCGGCGACGGCCCCGACCGGCAGAAGATGCAGGCGGCCTCGGCGATGAATCCGTGGATCAAGTTCGTCGGCCACGCGACCGGCGCGCGCCGCGCGCAGCTGCTGCGGGCGGCCGACGTCTGCCTGAACCCCGGCGCGACCGGGCTCGCGATCCTCGACGTGTTTTGCGCCGGGCTGCCGTACCTGACGACCGACGTGTCGTCGCACGGCCCCGAGATCGAATACCTGGCGCAGGGCCGCAACGGGTTGATGACCGCGAACGACCTGGCGTCGTACGCCGGCGCGGTCGTCGGCGCGATTGGCGACCCTCGCAGCCGCGACGCGATGCGTGCCGGCGCGCTCGAAACCGCCGAGCATTTCACGATCGAGAACATGACGCGGCGCTTCTGCGCCGGCATCCTGCAGTGCCTGAGCGCCGGCGGATCCAGCATCCCCAGCGGCGAGCGCGGCGCGAAAGAGCACGAGCCGGGGCTGTCGCGCGGGCAGGCCGTGTCGCATCACTGACGAGCCGGGACCAGTCGGACCATGTGCGGAATCGCAGGTTATTACGTTGCCGAAACGGGCGCGGGCGCGCCGCCGGTGCAGCGCGAGATCGTCGCGCGGATGCGCGACGTGCTGCATCATCGCGGCCCCGATGCGAGCGGGATCCACGTCGAGCCGCAGATCGGGCTGGGCTTCCAGCGGCTGAGCATTCTCGACCTGTCGCCCGCCGGCAACCAGCCGATGGCGAGCGCCGACGGCCAGTGCGTGATCGTCTTCAACGGCGAGATCTACAACTTTGTCGAGCTGCGCGCCGAGCTCGAGGCGAAAGGCCACGCGTTCCGCAGCCAGACCGACACCGAGGTGATCCTCGCGTCGTACCTCGAATACGGTACCGACTGCGTGCGCCGCTTCAACGGCATGTGGGCGTTCGCGCTGTGGGACCGCCGCAAGCGCACGTTGTTCTGCTCGCGCGACCGCTTCGGCGTCAAGCCGTTCTACTACCGGTGGGACGGCCGCACGTTCGTGTTCGGCTCCGAGATCAAGGCGCTGCTGCAGCATCCGGCGGTGCCCGCGGCCGAGAACCGCGCCCGCGTCGCCGACTACCTGGCCACCGGCCGGCTCGACGAGGATCACCAGACGCTGTTCGACGGCATCGTGCAGCTCGAGCCCGGCCAGTCGCTGACCGTGCACGAGCGCAAGCTCGTCGTGCAGCGGCACTGGACGCCGCCGGCCGACGTCGACGAGAGCTGGGACTGGGAGCGCGCGGTCGAGCGTTACCGCGAGCTGCTGATCGATGCGGTCAAGCTGCGGCTGCGCAGCGACGTGCAGCAGGGGCTGCTGCTGTCCGGAGGGCAGGATTCGTCGGCGATCGCCGGCGTCGTCAGCCACCTGACCGGCAGCGGGTCGCTGTCGCAGCGCGAGGCGCTGAAGAGCGGAAAGCTGGTGTCGTTCTCCGGCATGCTCGCCGACGAAGGGCTCGACGAGAGCCAATACGCCGAAGCGGTGATCCGCGAGCACGGGCTCGACGCAGTGCGGGTCGTTCCCGACACCGACGAGATCGTCGCGTCGTTCGAGCGCGTCTTGTGGGCGAACGACGAGCCGCTGACGACGTCGAACTCGCTGATGCATTCGCTGCTGCTGTCGCGCGTGCACGATCGCGGCATCAAGGTGCTGCTGAGCGGGCAGGGCGCCGACGAGGTGCTCGCCGGCTACGACCGTCACATCGTCGGCCCGCTCGTTCACGACCTGGTGCTCGCCGGCCGCGTGACCGACGCCTGTCGCGAGTTCTCGAGCCTGCGCCGGCGCACCGGATTGCCGCTGCATTTTCTGGCGCTGCAGGTCGCGCGTTCGTTCGCGCCGGATCGGGTCGGCGAGTTCGCCAAGCGCGTGTTCTGGCAGAAGCTCGGCCAGCACCTGACTGCCGATGCATGGCTGGCGAGCGCGAATGCCGGGACCGCGACCGCTGCCGCGTCGGGCGGCTTCTGGGCGCCGAAGTTCAAGCAGAGCCTGCGCAACAACATCCAGCGCAAGACGCTGCCGAAGATCGTCCACTACGAGGACCGCGGCTCGATGCTGCATTCGGTCGAGGAGCGCTTTCCGTTCCTCGATTACCGGCTGGTCGAGTTCACGCTGTCGCTGCCGCAC
>DATLGW010000467.1:0-2418 GCA_035540315.1 Burkholderiaceae bacterium
GAATACAGCCGATCGAACACCGGCTGCATCTTCGCGTACACGTCGGACCAGGCCGGAACGGGCGGTATCTCTTCGCCGTATCGAACGAAGGCAGCGGCGGCCTGCTCGGCGCTCGAGAATTGCTGCGTCGCGGCCGCGGCGATCGCCGCGCAGCCGACCAGCCCGCATTCGGCCTCGGCCGGCACGACGATCGGAATCCCGTAGACGCTGGCCTTGATCTTCAGCCACAGCCCCGCCTTCGCGCCCCCGCCCGAACCGATGATCCGTTCGATCCGCTGGCCCAGCGCATGCTCCATCGTTCGAAGGTGCCTCGCGACTGCGAATGCCACCCCCTCCATCACCGCGCGGTGCAGGTGAGCCGATCCGTGTCCGGCAGCCAGACCGAAGAATTGCGCGCGCGAGTTGCGATGCGCGCCCAGCCGTTCGCCGCTCAGGTACGGCAGGAAGAACAGCGCATCGGCACCCGGGCGCACTTCGGCTGCGCGCGCGACGATCTCTTCATAACTCGGCGGCGTGTCATGGAACGCACGCCGAGCCCAGCGCATCGAGTCGCCGCCCGCGTCGAGCAGCACGAATGGGCCCCAGTGGCCTTCGACGGTCGCAACGTTCGAAATCTCCGGATCGAGCAGCGGCTCGGACGCGATCGCGGTGACGATGGCCGAGGTGCCCATGACTTCCGAGCCCAGGCCGGGACGGCAGGCGCCCGAACCCAGCAGCGCCGCCGGATAGTCGGCGGCGCCCACGGCCACCGGGGTGCCTTCGCGCAGGCCGGTCTCGCGTGCAGCCGCACCGGTCACGGCGCCCAGGAGCGCGGCAGGCGGGCGGATCGGCGGCAGCTTGCGACCATCGATGTCGAGCCGGTCGATCATCGGCGCCGACCACTCGCGCGTTGTCGGATCCATCAGGAAGGTCAGCGAAGCTTCGGTGGGATCGGTTGCGATCTGGCCGGTCAGCCGGAAGTTCAGGTAATCCTTCGGCGCGAGCACGATGCGCGCGGCCCGATAGGCATCGGGGTCATGGTCGCGCAGCCACTGCAGCTTGAACGCCGGCCACGCCGGCGTCGGTGGGTTCGCCGTTTGCGCCAGATAGTCCGCCGGCCGATGCCGCGTCTCGAACTCCGCAACCAGCGCGGCAGTTCGCTTGTCGTTCCACAGCGGCGCTGTCGGCCGCGTGAGTTCGCCATTGACGTCCACGAGCACTGTCGCGTGCATCTGGCCGCATGCGCAGACGGCGGCGATGCGATCGCGCGCACCGGGATTGTCGCGCAGCACTTGGCCGATCGCCCGGACCAGGCCATGCCACCACTCGGTCGGCCGCTGCTCCGACCAACCGTAGCGCGGGACGATCTGCTCGTGCTCGCTGCTTGCAATCGCCAGGATGCGTCCGGCCGCATCGACCAGCGCCGCGCGCACGCTGCCGGTGCCGACGTCGATCGACAGATACAGGTCCTGCGTCATCGGCGCGCCTCCGGCGTCGAGTCGCCTTGCGGATCCGAGCGTAGCCTTGTTACCATACCGAATCGGTAGTATAGCTACAAAATTTCAATCCACACGGACGAGGCCGAAGCAATGCGATTGAAGGACAAGGTCGTCATCGTCACTGGCGGCGCGCGCGGGATGGGCCGCGCGTACTGCCTCGGCCTGGCGCGCGAGGGCGCGAAGGTCGTGGTCAATTACACGCAGCGCGCCGACGCAGCCGAGGAGGTGGTCGCCCAGATCAAGGCCGCCGGCGGCGAGGCATTCGCGTGCCGGGCCGACGTCGGCACCAAGGCCGACGTCGATGCGATGGTCGATCGCACGGTCAAGACTTACGGCCAGCTCGATGTGATGGTGAGCAATGCCGGGCTGGTGCACAAGGCGCCGCTGCTCGAGTGCACCGAGGCCGACATCGAGCGGATCTTCCACACGAACGTCAAGGGCAACATCTTCTGCACCCAGGCAGCCGCGCGGGTGATGATGCCGCGCAAGTCGGGCAAGATCGTCCTGTGCGCATCGATCGTCGCTGTGGTCGGCGAACCGAAGCTGTCGGTGTACACGGCGTCGAAGGGAGCGATCCTCGCATACACGCGGGCGGCGGCGCTGGAGCTGGCGCCATACCAGATCAACGTGAACTGCGTGCTGCCGGGCACGACGAAGACGGACATGTCGGCCGACGTGCTTGCCGATCCGGTGGTCGGCAAGGCGCTGATCGATCCGATCCCGCTCGGCCGGCTCGGCACGCCCGAGGATCTGGTGGGGATCGTGCTGTATCTGGCCTCCGATGAAGCGGTCTGGACCACCGGGCAGAGCTTCATCGTCGACGGCGGCCACACGATGAAGTGACGCGATGAACGTCGGTGTGGCGGGTCTGGGTCGGATGGGTGCGGCGATCGCGCGGCGGTTGCTCGACGTCGGCTACCCGGTCATCGTGTGGAAACGG
>DATLGW010000468.1:0-1826 GCA_035540315.1 Burkholderiaceae bacterium
CCTCGCGCGCTTTCGGGCGCGGGCGGCGCGCAGCGCGGGATCTCGCCGATCGCGTGGGCGTTCTCGCGCGATCTGCGGCTCGCGTTTCGCCGGCGCAGCGATTCGCTGACGGTGCTGGGGTTCTACTTGCTCGCCGCGTCGATGTTCCCGCTCGCGGTCGGGCCGCAGCGCGAATGGCTGCAGCGGATCGGCCCGGGCGTCATCTGGGTCGCGGCGCTGCTCGCGGTGCTGCTTGCGCTGCCGCGGCTGTTCGAGCACGACCATGCCGACGGCACGCTCGAGCTGATGGCGGCGAGCCCGCATCCGCTGCCGCTGATCGTCGCAGGCAAGATCGCGGCCGCATGGCTGGTGACCGCGCTGCCGCTGATCGTGACGACGCCGGCGCTCGCGCTCGCGTTCGCGCTGCCGGCCGACGCGCTGGCGGTGATCGCGGCCGCGCTCGTGCTGGGCACGCCGACGCTGCTTGCGATCGGCGCGATCGCAGCGGCGCTGACGCTCGGATTGAAGAGCGGACAGACGCTGATCACGGTGCTGTGCCTGCCGCTGTACGTGCCGGTGCTGGTGTTCGGCGCCGGCGCGGTCGATGCGCAGCTGTCCGGGCTGTCGCCGCTGCCGCACCTGGCGCTGCTCGGCGCGGCGATGCTGGTCGCCGGCGCCTGCGCGCCGTGGGTCGCCGCGCAGGCGCTGCGAATCTCAGTGGAGTGATCGATCGATGAACGTGTTCCGCTTCGCTGCCCCGCAACAGTTCTATCCGCTGGCCGGGCAGATGGTGCCGTGGTTCGGCGGCGCCGCAGCGCTGCTCGCCGCGATCGGACTGTACGTCGGCTTCGTCGTCGCGCCGACCGACGCGCAGCAGGGCGAGGTCTATCGGATCATCTTCATCCACGTGCCGTCGGCGTGGATGGCGATGCTGATCTACGTCGTGATGGCGTTCTACGGTCTGCTGTCGATCGTTTATCGGGCACGGCTGTCGGGTATGATGGCGCGTGCGCTCGCTCCGACCGGCGCGCTGATGGCGGCGATCGCGCTGTGGACCGGCGCAGTCTGGGGCAAGCCCACCTGGGGCACCTACTGGGTCTGGGACGCGCGGCTGACCTCGACGCTGATCCTGCTGTTCCTGTACCTCGGTTACGTGGCCCTGGTGGCGGCGATCGAGGATCCGATCCGCGGGGACCGCGCCGGCGCGCTGTTGCTGCTGGTGGGCGTGGTGAACATTCCGATCATCTATTTCTCGGTGCGCTGGTGGAACACGTTGCACCAGGGCGCCAGCGTCAGCCTGACGGCGGCGCCGACGATGGCGACGACGATGCTGACCGGGATGCTGATCATGACGTTCGCCGCCTGGTTCTATTCGATCGCGGTCGCGCTGCATCGCGTGCGATCGATCATTCTGGAGCGCGAGCGCCACACCCGCTGGGTTCGCGATCTGCTGGGGGTTTCGAAGTGACGGGGCATCTGACGTTCATCGCGCTGGCGTACGGCTTCACGCTGCTCGCTGTCGCCGTCGAGCTGGCCGCGATCGCGCGGCGGCGGCGCGCGGCGATCGAGCGTGCCGCCCGCGAGGCCGACCTCGACGAGGAGCTGCCGGGATGACGCCGCGGCGCAAACGGCTGTTCTGGGCGCTCGGCGGCGTCGCCGTGTTCTCGACCGCGGTCGGGCTGGTGCTGTACGCGCTGTCGAGCAACATCGTGTTCTTCTACACGCCGACGCAGATCGCAGCGCGCGAGGTGCCGGCCGATCGGCCGTTTCGGGTCGGCGGCCTGGTCGAGGAAGGCAGCGTCGTTCGCAACGGCATCGAGGTCGCTTTCCGCGTGACCGACGGCGCG
>DATLGW010000469.1:0-10713 GCA_035540315.1 Burkholderiaceae bacterium
CGACGAGCGGGTCGCGCGATGGGTTGCCGCGCACTCGCAGGTGCTCGCCCGCGTCAGCCATCCGATCCAGACGGTCGATCTGCGCTACCCGCACGGCTTCGCGGTCCACGCGCCCGGAGCGATCGAGACGGCCGCGGCCGCCGCCGCGCGCGAGAAGAAAATGAAACGAAACCGCGTGCAATGACCAGAGAGACCAAGGACCTGATCGTCGGGCTCGACATCGGCACCTCGAAGGTGGTGGCGATCGTCGCGGAGATGCGCCCCGACGGCAACTACGAGATCGTCGGTCTCGGGCAGCACGAGTCGAAGGGGCTGAAGAAGGGCGTGGTCGTGAACATCGAGGCCACGGTCGCGTCGATCCAGCGCGCGCTCGAGGAAGCCGAGCTGATGGCCGACTGCAAGATCAAGACGGTCTACACCGGCATCGCCGGCAGCCACATCCGCAGCTTCAACTCGATCGGCATGGTCGCGATCAAGGACAAGGAGGTCACCGACGCCGACGTCGCCCGCGTGATCGAGACCGCCAAGGCGGTCAACATCCCGACCGACCAGCAGATCCTGCACGTGCTGCCGCAGGAATTCATCATCGACGGCCAGGAGGACATCCGCGAGCCGATCGGCATGAGCGGCGTGCGGCTCGACGTCAAGGTGCACATCGTGACCGGCGCGGTGTCGGCCGCGCAGAACATCATCAAGTGCGTGCGCCGCTGCGGGCTCGAGGTGCAGGACCTGATCCTGCAGCCGCTCGCATCGAGCATGTCGGCGCTGACCCAGGACGAGAAGGAGCTCGGCGTCGCGCTGGTCGACATCGGCGGGGGCACGACCGACATCGCGATCTTCACCGGCGGCTCGATCCGCCACACCGCAGTGATACCGATCGCCGGCGACCAGATCACGAACGACATCGCGATGGCGCTGCGCACCCCGACGCCCGATGCCGAGGACATCAAGCTGCGCCACGGCATCGCCAAGCAGGTGCTGGCGGAGCCCTCCGCGCGGATCGAGGTGCCCGGGATCGGCGACCGCGGTCCGCGATCGCTGTCGAAGCAGGCGCTCGCCGCGGTGATCGAGCCGCGGGTCGAGGAGCTGTTCTCGCTGGTGCAGCAGGTGATCCGCGAGTCCGGCTACGAGGAGCTGCTGTCCTCCGGGGTCGTGATCACCGGCGGCTCGAGCATGCTGCCCGGCATGACCGAGCTCGGCGAAGACATCTTCCTGAAGCCGGTGCGCATCGGGGTGCCCGAGTACACCGGCCGGCTCGCCGACGTCGTGCGCTCGCCGCGCTTCTCGACCGCGATCGGCCTGCTCGAGGAGGCCCGGATGCAGCGGCTGCGCGGCCGCAAGGTCGCCGAGCAGTCCGGTTCGTTCAAGGAAACCGTGCGGCGGATGAAGGAGTGGTTCCTTGGGAATTTCTGATGGGTGCCGGCAGCGGCGCCTCGCTCTTTGTCAGCTGTCTCGCTCTTTTTTTTTCCTGTAGTGCGTGTTGTACCCGCATCAGTCTGTCCTAGCCATTGGAGGCCATAAGAATGTCATTTGAAATGCTCGACAACGAGAACGAGGGCGCGATCATCAAGGTGGTCGGCGTCGGGGGAGCCGGCGGCAACGCGGTCAACCACATGATCAACCGCGGCGTCCAAGGGGTCGAGTTCATTGCGATCAACACCGACCGGCAGGCGCTGAAGCGCTCGCTGGCGAACCAGACGATCCAGCTGGGCCCGCAGGGCCTGGGCGCCGGCGCCAACCCCAGCGCGGGCCGCGCCGCCTGCGAGGCCGCGAAAGCGGAGGTCCGCACCGCGCTCGAAGGCGCGAACATGGTGTTCATCACCGCCGGCATGGGCAAGGGCACCGGCACCGGCGCCTCGCCGATCATCGCCGAGGTCGCCAAGGAGATGGGCATCCTGACCGTCGGCGTGGTCACGAAGCCGTTCGAGTTCGAAGGCGCCCGCAAGATGCAGATCGCCGACGACGGGATCGAGCAGCTGGTCGAATACGTCGATTCGCTGATCGTCGTGCTGAACCAGAAGCTGTTCGACGTGATGGACGAGGACGCCAGCCTCGAGGATGCGTTCCGCCGTGCTGACGACGTGCTGAACAACGCGGTCGCCGGCATCGCAGAGATCATCAACGTGCCCGGCCTGGTCAACGTGGACTTCGCCGACGTCAAGACGATCATGGGCGAACAGGGCAAGGCGATGATGGGGATCGGCTCGGCCTCCGGTATCGACCGCGCCCGGCTCGCCGCCGAGCAGGCGGTGGCCTCGCCGCTGCTCGACGGCGTCGAGCTGTCGGGAGCGCGCGGCGTGATCGTCAACATCACCGCGAGCCGCTCGCTGAAGCTGCGCGAGACCAACGAGGTGATCAACACGATCAAGCAGTTCTGCGCCGACGACGCGACGATCATCCACGGCACCGTGTACGACGAGGACATGGCCGATACGCTGCGCGTCACCGTCGTGGCCACCGGCATCGGGCGCACGTCGCGGCCGAAGCTCGTGCCGCAGCCGGCGCTGCGCACCGGCACCGACAACGCGGTCGCGACCAACGACTACAGCAACTACGACATTCCGTCGGTGTTCCGCAATCCCCGCGACATGGCCTCGGCGCGCGTGGCGGCGCTGGAGGAAAAAGGCGTCGAGCGGCTGGACATCCCGGCGTTCCTGCGCAAGCAGGCGGACTGACCGTCCGGACGCTGCAGCAATCCGTACGGCCTCGCGGATTGCTGCAGCGCAGCGGCCGTTGCCGGTAAAATGGGCGGCTTTGCAGCCGCTGCGGCTGCTGCCGACTCTGGAGCATGCAGATGACGATCAAGGTGGGCGACCGGCTGCCGAATGCCGCAGTGTGGGAATATTCCGAAGTCGAAGCCGAGGGCTGCTCGATCGGGCCGAACAAATACCAAGTCGCCGACCTCGCGAAGGGCAAGCGGATCATCATCATCGGATTGCCGGGGGCGTTCACGCCGACCTGCTCGGCCAAACACGTGCCGGGCTATCTGGAGCAATACGACGCGCTGAAGGCGAAAGGGGTCGACGAGATCTGGTGCGTGGCGAACAACGATGCGCACGTGATGGGCGCCTGGGCGCGCGACCAGAAAAGCGGCGGCAAGATCCGGATGATCGCCGACGGCAACACCGAGTTCACGAAAGCCCTGGGGCTGGAAATCGACCGAACGTCGGCAGGCATGGGAATCCGCTCGCAACGCTACTCGATGCTGGTCGAAGACGGCGTCGTCAAGCGGCTGAACGTCGAGACGCCGGGAAAGTTCGAGGTCAGCGACGCGGCCACGATGCTCGGACAGCTGTAACCCACGAGGAATCGAGCACGGGATGTTGAGGCAACGCACGATCCGATCGCTGGTCCGCACGGCCGGAGTCGGGCTGCACTCGGGGCAGCGCGTCGAGTTGACGCTGCGGCCTGCGGCTGCCGGCACCGGCATCGTGTTCCGTCGCATCGACCTCGACGCCCCGGTGGACATCGCTGCGCATCCGTCGCGGGTGACCGACACGCGGCTGGCGTCGACGCTGACGGCCGAGTCCGATCCGCAGGTGCGGGTCGCGACCGTCGAGCACCTGATGTCGGCGCTGGCGGGTCTGGGGATCGACAACCTGTACGTCGACGTGACCGCGCCGGAGATCCCGATCCTCGACGGGTCGGCCGGCTCGTTCGTGTTCCTGATCCAGTCGGTCGGAATCGTCGAGCAGGCTGCCGCGAAGCGCTTCGTGCGCGTGCTGCGCCCGGTGGAGGTGCGCGACGGCGACAAGTGGGCACGACTGGATCCGTACTTCGGGTTCCGGCTGAAGTTCTCGATCGACTTCGGGCATCCGGCAATCGATGCGACTGCGCAGCAGGTCGACGTCGATTTCGGCGCGACGTCGTACGTGAAGGAGATTGCCCGAGCCCGAACCTTCGGCTTCATGCACGACGTGGAGGCGCTGCGGGCGAACGGGCTGGCGCAAGGCGGCAGCCTCGGCAACGCGATCGTGATGGACGAGTACCGCGTGCTCAACAGCGACGGGCTGCGCTCGGGCGACGAGTTCGTCAAGCACAAGATCCTCGATGCGATCGGCGACCTGTACCTGCTCGGGCGACCGCTGCTGGCCGCCTACAGCGCGCACAAATCGGGACATGCGCTGAACAACGCGCTGCTGCGCGCGCTGCTGGCGGAGCGGACCGCATTTTCCGAAGTCACTTTCCCCGAGCGCCGGTCGGCGCCTCGGCTGTTCGCGCTCGATTGGTCCTACGCGTAACGGCTGCGAGGCGCAGCCATGGCCTTCTTTCGCATCTTTGCGGTCGTCTTGCCGATCGCGATCCTGATGCTGGCGCTGGGTTATCTCGGCACCGGCGACCGGCGCTACCTGAACTGGGCGTTCCTGCTGCTGAAGATCGGCATCGTCGCCGGGCTGATCTTCTTCGGGGTGCTGTTCGTCGATCGGCTGGTGAACCCGGGGGGCGATTGAGCGATCGACTCACGGGCCGCGCTGCGATCGCCGCTGCCGACGGGCGAAGTTCGTGAGCGCACGCTTCAACGGAGAGTCGCGCATTTGCATCGCTAGCCGATCAAGATCCGCGATTGCCGCCGCCGGCAGCCCTGGCTTCGGCGGCCGCCGAGCCGCCCCCGGCGCCGGCACCCGCATTTGCGGCTTGAAACGGATTCGATTAACCTTCCAGCCGCTTGCGGCGAGACCATCGATCAGCGACGGTTCGTGTTGCCGCAGCTTGGCTGCAGCTGCCGCGCTCGGCGCCGCCACAACCAGAACGTCCTGCGCCAGGGCGACCACGGTCAGCTGCAGTGAAGGAAGCAGCCGGGACACGTCGGCCTGCAGGTCCAGCATCCTGCGGCCGTGGTCACCGACCCGGTTGAAGGCGGGTTCGGCATGCAGCCAATCGAGCGCATGCCGGGCGCGAAGCGGTTTCAAGCTGCAGCGGTGCGGCGGGAGAGGATAGATGCAGATTATCCTGATTCATCCCCGGATCAAACAGGCGCGCACGATTGCCATCACGATGCCGCACATCGCCGCAGCCGCGACGATCCTTGCCGCTTTCGGCATCAGCGCGTGGTACCTGCTGGCGCAACTGGGGGTGTCGGTGACGGTCGGGGCCCAGCCGCAGCCGGTGGCGAGCGCGATCGCGGCACTGGCGCCGGTGGGGTCGACGCTCGCGGCCGAAGAAGAGCCGCGTCTGGACGACCGGTTCCTGCGCGAGAACCTGGATGCGCTCGCGATGCGGATCGGCAAGCTGCAGGCGCAGATTGCGCGGCTCGACGCGATCGGCGAGCGGGTCGCGACGATGGCCGGCGTGGGGACCCAGGATCTGCCGCGCGCGTCGCTCGCGCGCGGGGGCGCGCTGCCGTCGATCCAGCCCGACACGTCGATCCCCGAGATGCACATGTTGATCGAGTCGATGTCGCGCGGCATCGATCACCGGCTCGACGAGCTGAACCTGATCGAATCCGAGCTGCTGTCGCGCACCGTGCGCAGCAAGCTGCTGCCGAGCTCGCAGCCGCTGGAGATCGGCGCCTACGGCTCGGGGTTCGGCTGGCGTCTCGATCCATTCACCGGGCAGCGCGCGATGCACGAAGGCATCGATTTCAGCGCGCCGGTCGGCACGCCGATCCTGGCCGCCGCCGCCGGCGTCGTCGTGTTTGCCGGCTGGGATGCGGCCTACGGCCGACAGGTCGACGTCGACCACGGGCAGGGTCTGGTCACCCGCTATGCGCACGCGTCGAAGCTGCACGTCAAGCGCGGCGACATCGTCAAGCAGGGCCAGAAGATCGCCGAAGTCGGCTCCAGCGGCCGCTCGACCGGGCCGCACCTGCACTTCGAGGTGCGGATCAACAACGTGGCGCAGGATCCGCGCAAATACCTGCAGACCGGGCTGAACCTCGCCAGCGCCGAGCGCACCGAGGAGCCCGCGCGCAGCCGGCGCCGCTGACGCGCTCGCCGGGGCCGTAGGCACGCTTGAAATGACGGGCGCGCGAGCCCGACGAAGCTTCTTTGCCCGCAGTGCCGGCCGCAGGAGCGCCCGGGCCTGCGTGCTAAACTGGCCTGCTTTGATCCCCCGCGCATGATCCAGAACTTCCTGACGCGTCTGTTCGGCAGCCGCAACGAGCGCCTGCTGAAGGAATACCGCCGCACGGTCGTCCGCATCAACGAGCTCGAACCGTCGGTCGCGGCGCTGTCCGATGCCGATCTGGCCGCCAAGACCGCGGATTTCCGGCAGCGGATCGCCAATGGCGAAGCGCTCGAGTCGGTGCTGCCCGAGGCGTTCGCCGTGTGCCGCGAGGCCGCCAAGCGCACGCTCGGCATGCGCCACTTCGACGTGCAGCTGATCGGCGGGATGGCGCTGCACGACGGCAAGATCGCCGAGATGCGCACCGGCGAGGGCAAGACGCTGGTCGCGACGCTGCCGGTGTACCTGAACGCGCTGACCGGCAAGGGCGTTCACGTCGTCACCGTCAACGACTACCTCGCCCAGCGCGACGCCGACTGGATGGGCAAGGTCTACCGGTTCCTCGGGCTGACCGTCGGCGTGAACCTGTCGCAGATGCCGCATCCGCTGAAGCAGCAGGCATTCAACTGCGACGTCACCTACGGCACCAACAACGAATACGGCTTCGATTACCTGCGCGACAACATGGTGCACTCGGCCGCCGACCGGGTCGTGCAGCGCGGGCTGAACTATGCGATCGTCGACGAGGTCGACTCGATCCTGATCGACGAGGCACGCACGCCGCTGATCATCTCGGGACATGCCGAGGATCACACCGAGCTGTACGTGCGGATGAACGCGGTGCCGCCGCTGCTGACGCCGATGCCGCACGAGCCGAAGTCGAACGAGCCCGAGCCGCCCGGCGACTACTGGGTCGACCGCAAGGCGCACCAGGTCTACCTGTCCGAGGCCGGTCACGAGAAGGCCGAGCAGATCCTGACGCGGATGGGAATCCTGCCCGAGGGCGCGAGCCTGTACGACGCGGCGAACATCTCGCTGATGCATCACCTGACGGTCGCGCTGCGCGCGCACACGCTGTTCTTCCGCGACCAGCAGTACGTCGTGCAGAACGGCGAGGTGATCATCGTCGACGAGTTCACCGGCCGGCTGATGCCGGGGCGGCGCTGGTCCGACGGGCTGCACCAGGCGATCGAGGCCAAGGAAGGCGTGAAGATCCAGTCGGAGAACCAGACGCTGGCATCGATCACGTTCCAGAACTATTTCCGGATGTACAAGAAGCTGGCGGGGATGACCGGAACCGCCGACACCGAGGCGTACGAGTTCCAGGAGATCTACGGCCTGGAGACCGTGGTGATCCCGACCCACCGGCAGATGATCCGCGAGGACCGCCAGGACCAGGTGTTCCGCACCGCGCGCGAGAAGTACAACGCGATCATCGCGGACATCAAGGACTGCTACGAGCGCGGCCAGCCGGTGCTGGTGGGCACGACGTCGATCGAAAATTCCGAGCTGCTGTCCGGAATGCTGACGAAGGACAAGCTGCCGCACCAGGTGCTGAACGCCAAGCAGCACGAGCGCGAGGCGCAGATCGTCGTGCAGGCCGGCCGGCCGAAGATGATCACGATCGCGACCAACATGGCCGGCCGCGGCACCGACATCGTGCTCGGCGGCAACGTCGAGAAGGAGATCGACGCGCTGCGCGCCGATCCGGACGTGCCCGAGGAGCAAAAGGCGCAGAAGATCGAGCAGATGCGCGCCGAGTGGCAGCAGCGGCACGACGCGGTGATTGCCGCCGGCGGGCTGCACATCGTCGGCACCGAGCGGCACGAGTCGCGCCGCATCGACAACCAGCTGCGCGGGCGTTCCGGGCGCCAAGGCGATCCGGGTTCGTCGCGCTTCTATCTGTCGATGGAAGACCCGCTGCTGAAGATCTTCGCCGGCGACCGGCTTAAGGCGATCATGGATCGCCTTAAGCTGCCCGAGGGCGAGGCGATCGAGGCCGGCATGGTCACGCGGTCGATCGAATCGGCGCAGCGCAAGGTCGAGGCGCGCAACTTCGACATCCGCAAGCAGCTGCTCGAGTACGACGACGTCGCGAACGACCAGCGCAAGGTCATCTACCAGCAGCGCAACGAGCTGCTCGAGTCGACCGACATCAGCGGCCTGATCCGCGACCTGCGCCACGGCGTGTTCACCGCGCTGTTCCGCCAGTACGTGCCCGAGGAGAGCGTCGAGGAGCAGTGGGACGTTCCGGGCCTGCAGGCCGCGCTCGACGCCGAGTGGCAGCTCGAGGTGCCGCTGACGCGCATCCTCGAGTCGGCCGAGGAGATGGCCGACGAGGATCTGCTGCAGCACGTGCTGAAGGCCGCCGACGAGCGCTACCAGTCGAAGGTCGACGCGGTCGGCCGCGAAGGCTTCTCGCAGTTCGAGCGCTCGATCATGCTGCAGTCGATCGACACGCACTGGCGCGAGCACCTCGCCGCGCTGGATCACCTGCGCCAGGGGATCCACCTGCGCGGCTATGCGCAGAAGAACCCGAAGCAGGAATACAAGCGCGAGGCGTTCCAGCTGTTCGAGCTGACGCTGCAGGCGATCCGCAACGAAGTCACTCGAGTGCTGATGACGGTGCGGATCCAGACCGCCGACGAGGCGGCCGCGCAGGCCGAGCAGCTCGAGCAGCAGGCCGAGGCGAGCTACGGCCGCGCGCAGTACACGCACGCCGAGTTCCCGTCGAATGCCGCGGCCGCCGAGGCCGACGCCGAGACGGTCGCGGTGGCGGTTCAGCAGGCGCCGATGGGCGAGCGCGACGACAAGGAGCAGCCTTTCCGGCGGTTCGGGCAGAAGATCGGAAGGAACGATCCGTGCCCGTGCGGGTCAGGAAGGAAGTTCAAGCAGTGCCACGGCAGGCTGGCGTAAGTTCTTCAGCCGGGAATTCCTTCCCGGTCGCCGTCATTCTGGCCGCTGCGAGGGCGGATTTCCAGTTCGAAGGTGCTGGGTCGGGCAGCGAAACCTCAAGCTCTCAATAGCCGGCGCGAAAGGAGCGCCTGCATGTCCCGCCGACCGTCAGCGACCAAATACACGTACACCCGTTGCTTCGCGATACGGTAGAACATCCGGTACGGTTTGAAGTGAGCCTGGCGATACTCCCGAATGCCCAGTGCCAGCAGTTCCTTGGGGTGAGACCCGCGATCGGGAAAATTCGCCAAGCTCTGCAGCGTCTTCTCGATTCGGTCGAGAACATGCGCTGCTCTGTCCAGACCATCATGTTCGGCGATGTAATCGTATAGCTCCTCGAGGTCGCGCTGCGCATCCTCGGTGAGCAGTACCTCGAACGGCACGGGTTCTACGCTTTCTTCGCTCGAAGCCGCTCGATGACCTTCCCCGCAGGCGCGACTTTACCTTCCTCGATCTGCTGGCTGCCAAGCGCAAGAATCTTGAGCAGCGCCAGAGTCTCCTGCGTCTCTTCGTACGATGCGACGTCCTGCAGCACGGCCTTGGCCTCCCCGTTCTGCGTGATGACCAATGGCTCGCGCTTCTCGGCGAGCTGCTGCAGCACTTCAGCTGCGTTTGCCTTCAGGTAACTGATCGGCTTGATCTGGGACGAGTACTTCATCGGACTGAACCGCGATTCGTGAAGACCGAATATAGTCCGAATTCCGTCCGATCACAACTTGATGTTCGGGAACTCCGGCCGCTCGCTCACGCGGAGCCAGCAGCATCCGAAATCGCGGTCGAACGTCACGAGACGCTGACCGAGCGCTTCAACCGACGCCGCGGCCGCGCTCCTTGGCGCTGGCGTGACGTTTCGTTATGCTGCCCGTAGCCGCGGCCCCCGGGTGGCAACAAGCGACGCCCCGATTGCAGGAAATCCGATGCTCTACGACGAAATCGACACCCCCGCCGTCCTGGTCGACCTGGACGTCGTGGAGCGCAATCTGCAGCGCTTCCAGGCCTACTGCGACGAGCAGGGGCTGAAGTCACGCCCGCACATCAAGACCCACAAGAACGTCGGTTTCGCCAAACGCCAGCTCGAGCTGGGCGCAGTCGGCATCACCTGCCAAAAGCTCGGCGAAGCCGAAGTGATGGCCGACGCCGGCATCGACGACATCTTCCTGCCGTACAACCTGTACGGTCGAAACGCGCTGGAGCGGGCGGTCGCGCTGGCGCGGCGCGTGAAGCTTTCGCTCGCATGCGACAACGAAGTCGCCGCGGCGGGCCTGTCCGATGCGTTCTCGGCCGCCGGCTTGCGAGTGCCGGTGCTGGTCGAGTGCGATACCGGCGGCGGGCGCTGCGGCGTGCAAACGCCGGCGGCGGCGGTCGAGCTGGCCGCGCGGATCGAGCGCTCGCCGGGGCTGGCGTTCGGCGGGCTGATGACGTATCCCGCCGCCGGCCAGCAGCAGCGCGTGCAGGCGTTCGTCGAGGAGGCGCTGGCGCTGTGCGATCGTGCGGGTCTGCAGGTGCGCGTGGTCAGCAGCGGCGGCACGCCGGATCTGTGGCGCGCGGCCGACGTGCGCGGCGTCACCGAGCACCGCGCCGGCACCTACATCTACAACGACCGCTCGCTGATCAACCGCGGCGTCGCGACCGAATCGGACTGCGCGCTGCGGGTGCTGACGACGGTGTCGAGCCGACCGACCGCGGATCGCGCAATTCTCGACGCCGGATCGAAGACGTTATCGTCCGACACGTCCGGCTTGAGCGGCTTCGGCCATGTCTGCGAGTACCCTGCGGCGGCGCTGTACAAGCTGAACGAGGAGCACGGCTACCTCG
>DATLGW010000470.1:0-4017 GCA_035540315.1 Burkholderiaceae bacterium
CGAGCGCGTCGTCGAACTCGCGCTGCGCGCGCTTCTTCGCCTCGGTCAGGATCATCTGGCAGCGCGACAGCGCATGCACTTCGGCGTCACCCTTGATCTCGAGCGGCGCGTACAGCAGGTCGGGATATTTGCCCTGCACCGCGGCCATTGCGCCGATGCTCATCGTGTTCGGCATGCACGAATACGGCGACAGCTCGCACGTCATGTGCGCCTTCTTGTGGTGATACGCCCACAGCGCCTTGCCGATCAGCATGTCGCCTTCGCCGCCGTCGAGCCGGCTGTGGAAGTACGGCGCGGCGAGCCTGCGCAGCTCGTACTGGTCGGGCATCTCGCGCGGCAGCCCGCCGAGCGCGTTGCGCATCCGGTCGTAGTTCCAGCGCAGCACGCGCTGGAATGCGCGGACTGCGGCGACCTTCAGCCGGGCCGACCGCGTGACGCCGATCCGCTCCTCGTGCTGCTGGGCCGCGAAGCGCAGCAGGTAGTCGATCCAGATCGTGACTGCGGCAGGATAGACTTCCGCGCCCTCGGATTCGAGCCAACGCTGGATGTTGTAGTTCGGCTCGCCTTCGACGGTCTGCAGATAGAACTCGCCGGTGATCTTGACCATCGGCTTGACGCGCAGCCGGTCGACTTCGATCGCGTCGAAGCGGCGCCGCACCTCGCGCAGCGCGTCCGTGAAATAGCCGGTGCTCAGATGCCACAGCGCGATCTTCCATTTGCCGCTGCGCACCGGCCGGTTGCGGAACACCTGGTACAGGTATTCGACGCATTCCTTCGCGACCCGGTTGGTCTCGCCCGCGTTCACCTCGTACGGCCGGATCTGGTATTCGAGGTCCTGCACGGCGTCGCTGACGAGCAGCGACCAGATCGCGCCGGTGATGAACGGCGCGTTGATCTCGAGGCCGCCGCCTTCGAACGCTCCCTGCTCGGCCGTGGGGTCCTGCCCGAGCAGGAACATGCGGAACGATTCCATTCCGACGTTGCGCAGCGCGAGCTCGTAACTCTGGTGGTACTGGCCGAAGCGACAGGCGCCGCAGGCGCCGGCGGTCGCGTAGACGTATTGCTCCTCGACCGCCTTCGCGCCCTTGGTCTTGGCCTCGTTCTTCAGGAAGTTCACCAGGTTGCCGGTCGTGAAGCTGGTCGGGCAGCACTGCCCGATGTCGGCGGTCTCGCGGCCGGTCAGCAGATCCTGCTTGGTCGCCGTCGGCAGGACCTGCGCCTTGTAGCCGCAATTCTCGATCGCTCCCTGCAGCATCCGCTCGGCGCGCCAGTGCAGCCCTCCGAACAGGATCGTCACGTGCTCACGTTCGGCCTTCGTGAACGGCCGGGGCTTGTACGCGCGGTAGTGGTGCAGGGCTTCGGGAGCATTCATTGTTAGTACCTCCGTTTTCACTGACCCGCGGATGAACGAGGGATTTTGAGGCACATGCAGGTGCGAGACACCAAGTCCATCGGCACCCTGTGGGTTCAGGCCGCCGCCGGCGCGCCACTCATACTATGGTCAACCGCGCAGCCCTGCAACTGCAGCGGCCGAAGCGCGGCAGCCGCGGCCGGTGCGAGGCGATCTGCTGCCGCGAATCCAAGGGCTGCCGCAGGCGGCCGAGCCACGACGATGGACCAGATCGCCGCAGAGCCGCGTGCCGTTCCCCTTGCGCTGAGGCTGGCGACGACCGCGTTCGTCGCCGTGCTGGTCCCGGTATACGCCGCCCATTACGGGTTCTGGCATTTCCTGTGGCTGTCGGACGTCGGCCTGTTCCTGACGCTGGCCGCGCTGTGGCTGCGCAGCCGGCTGCTGATCAGCATGATGGGAATCGGACTGCTGCCGCTGGAGCTGTACTGGAACCTGGAATTCCTGCTGGGTCTGCTCGCCGGCATCGAGCTGGCGGGACTGGCCGGCTACATGTTCGACGACGATTACGGACTGCTGCTGCGGGGACTGTCGCTGTTCCATGTCGCGCTGCCGCCGATCTGGATCTGGCTGCTGCATCGCTGGCGCTACGATCCGCGCGCGTTGTGGCGGCAGACCGCGCTGTTGTGGGGGATCGTGCTGGCGACCTGGGCATTCACCGACCCGCAGCAGAACATCAACTGGGTCTGGACCGCGGAGAAGCACCTCGATCGATTCCCGCAGCCGCTGTGGGTGCTTGCGTACGCGCTCGTCCTGCCGCTGGCGGTGCACTGGCCGATGCATGCGCTGCTGCAGCGCGTGGTCCCGATGCGTCGGTTATCATCGGATACGCTCGCCACAGGATCCGACAGATGACGGAATTGTGCATCCACGAGCCCGGCGACGCCGACGAGGCAGCGGTGCAGCGCGGTTGCGATGCCGCGAGGCGGCTGATCGAAAGCCGCGGATTCACCGTCGATGCCGCGTATCAGGCGGTGCTCGCGCGGGCGAACAACGAACGATTCGATCGCAGAGCCGCGCAGGCGTGGGACGCCGCCGAGGATGCCGCATTCGCCGCGGCATTCGGGCCGGACGACGAGTGGCCTGAAGACGCGGTGCTGGGAATCCGGTCCGAGACGGCCTGAGCCGCCCCAGCCGATGAAGCCGATCGTCACGCTGACGCTGAACCCGTCGATCGACGATTCGAGCGAGGCCGATCATGTGCGGCATACGCACAAGGTGCGCACCCGCAACGAACGCTACGACCCGGGCGGCGGCGGCATCAACGTCGCGCGCGTGGTCGCCGAACTCGGCGAGCGCGCGCTCGCCGTCTATCTGGCGGGAGGCGTGACCGGCTCGGTGCTGCAGGACCTGATCCGGCAGCGCGCGATCGACGCCGAACGGATCGGCATCGCCGGCAACACCCGGATCAACCACGTCGTGCTCGACCGCGGCAGCCGGCTCGAATACCGCTTCGTGGCCGACGGGCCGACGGTGACTGCGGAAGAAGCCGAACGCTGCCTGCAACGGCTGGCGCATGTGGAGTTCGATTACCTGGTGGCCAGCGGCAGCCTGCCGCGCGGAATCGACGACACGTTCTACGTGCGCGTCGGCGAGCTCGTGCGCCGCAAGGGCGCGCGGCTGGTGCTCGATACGTCGGGCGCCGCGCTGCGCGAGACGATCGGCGCCGGCGGGGTGCACCTGGTCAAGCCGAGCCTGGGCGAGTTCGAACAGCTCGTCGGCGCGCCGCTGCGCGATTCCGAGGCTCAAGAGCAGGCGGCGATCGAGCTGGTGCGCACGCGCCGCGCCGACCTGATCGCGGTGACGATGGGGCATCGCGGCGCGTTGCTGGCGAGCGCGCAGGGCGTGTTTCGAGTGCCGGCGCTGCAGGTCGACGTTCGCAGCGCGGTGGGCGCAGGCGACAGCTTCGTCGCCGCAATGACGGTCGGGCTCGCGCAGGGGCGCGCGCCGATCGACGCATTCAAGCTGGGCGTGGCCGCCGGCACGGCGGCGGTGCTGACGCCGGGCACCGAGCTGTGCCGGCGTGCCGACATCGAGCGGCTGTATTCGCTGCTCTAGCGCGCGCGATGCTGGTCTGCGCGCGATGCCGGGCAGGGCGCGCGACGGCGGCGCCTGACCGGACGCAGCAGCGCCAGGGCGCGCCCAGGACCTAATCCCGACGTCGAATTGCGCGCGCGGCCGCGGCTGCCTACGGTGGCGATTCGCCGATTGCCGCCGAACCGCAATGAGTCGCCGCGCACTGCCGAATCCGCTGCCGATGTCGCTGGCGCTGCCGTGTCTGTTGGTCGCGCTCACCGGGCCGCCGCTGCCGGTGACCGCCGCCTCGTGCGGTGCCTCCGGCGGCGGCCCGTCCCCGCTCGATGCGGCGCAGACCGACGTGTGCCTGCCTGCCGACGAGCCGGCGAGCCATCCATCGGCGCAGCCGCCGGCGTTCGCCGGAAATCCGGTCGACCTGGTGACGGGCAACAAGTATCTGCGCGAGCTCGACGCCGACTGGCCGTCGGCCGAGCGGGTTTCCGACGCGCTGTGGCTGGTGTTCGCGCGCCACTACAACAGCGCGCATGCGTTCGAGCGGTCGCTCGGCCCCGGCTGGAGCCACAGTTACGACA
>DATLGW010000471.1:0-2138 GCA_035540315.1 Burkholderiaceae bacterium
GGTTCGAGAGGTCGACCTGGATGTACTCCGGCAGGTCCTTCGGCAGGCAGGTCACCTCGACCTCCATCAGCACGTGCGTGATCATCCCGCCAGATACCTTGACCGCAGGGCACTGCTCCTGGTTCATGTAGTGCAGCGGCACCTTGACGTGGATCTCCTGATCGGCGGCAACGCGCTGGAAGTCCACGTGCATGATCTGCGGCTTGTAGGCATGCCACTGCACGTCGCGCAGCAGCACCTGGTGCTGCGCGCCGTCGAGCTCGAGATCGAGGATCGACGAATGGAACGCCTCGACCCGCATCGAGTGGTACAGCGGGTTGTGATCGATCGCGATCGGCGTCGGTTCTCCCGGTGCCCCGTACAGGATCCCCGGCACCTGGCCGGCACGGCGCAGGCGGCGGCTCGCACCCGAACCCTGCTCCTTTCTCGTGGTTGCAACCACTTTCATGTTCGTTTCCTTCCTCAAAGCCCTGGCGGCCGCGACCAGCCGCAGGGAACAAAAAACCCGCCTGCAACCGTTGCCGATCGCCGGCGGGACCTCCGATGCGCGCACCGCGCATCGAAATCCGGCGGCCCGCTGCGCCAGTCAGCGCGCCCACCCCTGCGCGCCGCGCAAGCGCGGCGCCGCAGTCAATCCATGAACAGCAGCGACACCGAGTCGGCGCGCGCGATCCGCAGGATCGTCTCGGCCAGCAACTCGGCGCAGCCCAGCACCCGAATCTTCGGGCAGGCGCGTGCCTGCGCCGACGGCGGAATCGAGTCGGTCACGACCAGCTCGTCCAGCGTCGAATTCGTGACCCGGTGCACCGCTTCGCCCGACAGCACCGCGTGCGTGCAATACGCGAGCACGCGCGCAGCCCCGTGCTGCTTCAGCGCGTCGGCCGCGCGCACCAGCGTGCCGGCGGTGTCGACGACGTCGTCCATGATGATGCAGGTGCGCCCGGATACCTCGCCGATGATGTTCATCACCTCCGACACGTTCGCCTTCGGCCGGCGCTTGTCGATGATCGCGAGGTCGCAGTCGAGCCGCTTGGCCATCGCGCGGGCGCGCACGACGCCGCCGACGTCCGGCGACACGACGATCACGTTCGGGTAATGCTGCTTCGACACGTCGCCGAGCAGGATCGGCGCCGCGTAGATGTTGTCGACCGGAATGTCGAAGAAGCCCTGGATCTGGTCGGCGTGCAGCTCCATCAGGTTGTCGTTCGTCGGCGCGCAGGTCGGCTGCAGTACGAACACGTCCTTGCCGCGAACGTTCTCGAGAATCTCGACCATCACTTCGCCGTCGGAAAAGCGACCGACGGTGGCCTTGCCCAGCTGGATCCCGAGCCGCGTCGCGACGTCGCCCGCGAGCTTCGGATTCGCGTTGCCGGTGAACACCATCAGTCCTTCCGGCCGGCTGGCGTCGGATCGGGTGTTTCCGGGGCGGTACATGGTCAGAGACACGGAGGAGAAGAAGGGCTGGGGAGGAAGGATTCGAACCCTCGAATGCCGGAATCAAAATCCGGTGCCTTAACCAACTTGGCGACTCCCCAACGGATGTTCGAACAGCCCGTCAGCGACCCGGACCGTCCCGACCTGACAGCGCAACACATCCATTGCGATCCGCTCGGCCAGCGATGCGGACGGCGCGGGAGCGAACACGCATGCGCCCGACCCGGACATCCGCACCAATGCAGGATCCATTCCTGCGGCGACGGCGCTTTCCTTCAGCGCCGCCAGAGCCGCAGCGACAGCGGGAAAGCGTCGGACAACCACCGGCTCGAGATCGTTTCGACCCGAATAGATGCCCAAGCGACCGCGCCAAAGACCGTCAATTTTGAACGGTTTGGTTTCACGCGTCAAATCCGGGTCCGCGAAGATGTCGCGGGTGGCGACCGTCGCGGGCGGGGCGACGACCACGAACGATTGCGCCGGCAGCTGCAGCGGCTGCAGCGCCTCGCCGATTCCGGTCGCGTACGCGTTGCGGCCGAACACGAAGAACGGCACGTCGGCCCAAAGCTGCAGCGCCAGCTGCGCGAGCTGCTCGCGCGTGCACCCGGCCTCCCACAGCCGGTTGCACGCCAGCAGCGTCGTCGCTGCATCCGAGCTGCCGCCGCCGAGCCCGCCGCCGATCGGAATCTGCTTGTCGAGCGCGA
>DATLGW010000472.1:0-5982 GCA_035540315.1 Burkholderiaceae bacterium
CGGCGGCCGCCGCGGCGCGAAGCCAGCCGGGGTCCGACGTCCACGCCGACGCCGAGTACCGGCGCCACCTCGCCGCGGTGACGATGGCACGCGCGCTGCAGCGCGCCGCTGCCGCCGCGCGCTCGCCCCGTTTCGCCTGAGACCGTCGCACCGATGACCGAACCGAAGCTCGTCAACGTCTCGCTCACCGTCAACGGAACCGCGCGGCAGCGCGCGGTCGAGCCGCGCACGACGCTGGTCGATTTCCTGCGCGATCACCTGGGCCTGACGGGCACGCACGTCGGGTGCGAGCACGGCATCTGCGGCGCCTGTTCGGTGCTGCTCGACGGCGAGCCGGTGCGCGCCTGCTGCATCTTCGCGGTGCAGGCGGCGGGGCAGTCGGTCGTTACGGTCGAGGGGCTGGCGCCTGAGCGCGGCCGGCTGTCGAAGCTGCAGGACGCGTTCTGCGAGGCGCACGGGCTGCAGTGCGGCTACTGCACGCCGGGCATGCTGATCGCGTGCCACGCGCTGATCGAGCAGACCCCGCATCCGACCGAGACGCAGATCCGCGATGCAATCGGCGGCAACCTGTGCCGCTGCACCGGATATCAGCAGATCGTCGACGCGGTGAAGCTGGCGACGTCGGATCCGGCGGCTGCAGCCGGCGCCGGAGCATCGCATGGCTGAGGCGACCGGAAACGCATACGCGAAGTTCAGGTACATCGGCCGGCGGCGACGCGCCGTCGAGCACCGCCGCTTCGTGTCGGGCCACGGCCGCTATGCGGCCGACATCCACCAGAACGGGCTGCTGCACGTCGCGATCGTCGCCAGCCCGCATGCGAGCGCCCGAATCGTCGCGATCGACACGTCGGCCGCGCAGGCGCTGCCTGGAGTGCACGCAGTGCTGACCGGCGAGCAGCTGCAGCCGCAGATCGACCCGATGCTGCCCGGCGTGGACGCGCCGAAGGTCCAGCGCTACCCGCTGGCACGCGACGTCGTCCGCTATGCCGGCGAGTGGGTCGTCGCCGTGGTCGCCGAGACCCGGGCGCTCGCCGAAGACGCTGCCGAGCTGGTCGCGGTCGACTACGAGCCGACGCCGCACGTGGTCGATCCCGAAGCGGCGCTGGCCGAGCACGCGCCGCAGGTGCATCCGGCGCACGGATCGAACGTGATCTTCCGCCGCAAGTTCGTCTGGGGCCCGGTCGACGAACACTTCGCAGCCGCCGCGCATCAGCTGTCGTACCGGGTCCGGTGGGCGCGCAGCGCGACGGTGCCGATCGAGACGTTCGTCGTCACCTGCGCATGGAACGACGCAACGCAGATCCTGGACGTCTGGGCATCGATCCAGATGCCGAAGTATCCGGACCTGATCGCACGCTGCCTGCGGCTGCCGGGCAACGGCGTGCGCGTGCACTTCGACGTCGACGTCGGCGGCAGCTACGGCGTCAAGCGCGGGCTGAAGCAGACCGTGCTGGTCGGCTATCTGGCGAAGCTGCTCGGGCGGCCGGTGCGCTTCCTGGAGGACCGGCTGGAGAACATGCGCGGGGGCGACATGCAGGGCCCCGACCGGATCTTCGACGTGACGCTGGCATTCGACGACGACGGCACGATCCGCTCGATGCGGATGCGCGCGCTCGACGACATCGGCGCGTATTCGGGGCGCTCGCCGCTGCAGCTGGGCAAGCCGGTCGGGGCGATCGTCGGGCCCTACCGGATTGCCAGCGTCGAATACGAGCCGATCTCGGTGATGACGAACAAGACCCCGCAGGAGGCGGTGCGCGGTTTCGGACAGGCGCCGACGAACTATGCGATCGAGACCGGCATCGACAAGATCGCGCGGCGCCTGGGGATCGACCGGATCGAGCTGCGCCGGCGCAACCTGATCGGTCGCGATCAGTTCCCGTACCTGATCCCGAGCGGCACTCATTACGATTCCGGCGACTACGAGACCGTGCTCGACAAGGCGCTCGCCGCGGCGCCGTACGATGCGCTCGTGCGCGAGCGCGACGCGATGCGCGCGCGGGGGCTGCTGGCCGGAATTGGCATCTCGACCTGCCTGGAGCCTTCGGGCGGCAACTCCGCGTTCGAGCCGTTGTTCAATCCGAAGAACACGACCACGACGTGGATGGACTCGTGCCTGGTGCGCATCGACCTGAACGGCTCGGTCACCGCGCTGATGGCCACGTCCACGTCGGGACAGGCGCACGAGACGCTGGTGTCGACGGTCGTCGGCGAGGTGCTGCAGCGGCATCCGGACACGATCCGCGTGCTGCATTCCGACTCGCTGAGCGCGCTGCCGTCGAACAGCCCGGTGGGCAGCCGGATGGCGATCATGCTGGGCGGCGCGGCGGCCGGCGCCGCGAAGAAGCTGCGCGCGAAGCTGCTGCGGCTGGCGGCGCACAACCTGGGCGAGCCCGAAGATGCGCTGCAGTACGAGGACGGCCACGTGAGCGTGTGCGCCGACCCGGCCCGGCGCCTGTCGTGGGACGCGCTGGTGGAGATCGCGCACCGCAAGCACCACTGCCTGCCGCCGGGGACCGAGCCAGGGCTGCAGGAACAGTTCGTGTGGCAGGTGCCCACCGGCGGTCAGCTGCCGACTGCGGACGGCCGGATCCAGATGTACCCGTGCTTCTCGTTCGAGTCGCACGTGGTGCTCGCCAGCGTCGACCCCGACACCGGGCAGGTCGCGCTGCATCGCTACGTCGTCGGTCACGACTGCGGCGTGATGATCAGCCCGGACGTCGTGCACGGGATGACCTGCGGCGGCATCGCGCACGGCATCGGCGCGGCGCTGATGGAGAAATTCGCCTATTCGCCGGACGGACAGCTGCTGTCGGGCACGTTCATGGACTATCTGATGCCGAGTGCGCAGGAGGTGCCGGCAATCCAGATCGTCGATCACTGCACGCCGTCGCCGCTGACCGAGTTCGGCCAGAAAGGATCCGGCGAGGCCGGCTATCTCGGCGGGCCGGCCGCGATCGCCAGCGCGGTCAACGATGCGCTCGCGCCGCGGTCCGCGTCGATCGATGCGCTGCCGATGACGCCGCACGCGGTGTGGCGGGCGCTCGCCGTCCGCAGCCAATCAACCGGAGACGAACGATGAGCAATCCGTTGGAGACTCGACAGGACGGCCGACTGCTGCGGATCACGTTCTCGCGCAGCGACTGCGGCGTCAGCGACTCGATGGCCGCAGCGCTCGCCGACGCGCTGATGTCGGCGCACCAGACTTCGGACGCGGTGCTGCTGACCAGCGCCGGCGCCGACTTCTGCACCGGACGCGTTCGCGACGCGTCGACTCCGCCCGCGACCGAAGCCTATTCGCGGCGGCCCGAATACGACCCGGTGTTCAACAGCTACAAGGCGCTGCGGGCTTCGTCGGTGCCGGTCGTCGGCGCGATCCGCGGCCGCGCGATGGGCTACGGCACCGCGGTCGCAGCGCTGTGCGACGTGTCGTTCGCCAGCGATGCGGCGACGTTCAACATCCCGGAGATCAACCACAACGTGATGCCGACGATGGTGATGTCGGCGCTGTACGATCGCGTCAACCGCAACGCGATCCTGTGGATGGCGTACTCGGCCGAGTTCATCGATGCGCAGCGCGCGCTGTCGTACGGCCTCGTCAGCACCGTCGTGCCCGACGCGCAGCTGACCGAGCAGGTCGAGCGTTTCTGCCAGGTGCTGCTCGGCCGGCCGCGGCCGGCGATCCAGGGGCTGAAGGAATACCTTCGCGTGGCGCCCCGGATGGACGAGCAGGGAGCGATCGACTACGCCCGCAGCCTGCATTCGATCGTCAATACCGCCGCCGCGATGAAGCGCCCGCCGCATTGACGCCGTCGGATACGACCGAGCAGCCGGCGACGAACGCGCCCGACCGCCCGCGCGAGCTTCCATGGCATCATCCGGCTCGCGCCATCGCGGGCGCGACCGATAACATCCGGCGCAAAGAGGAGGAACCGTTGTGAAGCGATTGTTGATTCCGATCGTCGCCCTGTGCGCGGCCACGGCCGCATCGGCCCAGACCCAGAGCTGGCCGAACCGTCCGGTGCGGGTCATCGTGCCGTTCACCGCCGGCAGCGGCACCGACATCGCGGCGCGCGCGGTCACCGAGCGGCTGGCCGTGCAGACCGGGCAGCCGTTCGTCGTCGAGAACCGGCCTGGCGCCGGCGGCACGATCGGCCAGGCCGTGGTCGCCAAGGCCGAGCCCGACGGCTACACGATCCTGATCCACTCGTCGTCGCAGACCGTCACGCCGTCGACGTATCAGAACCTGCCGTTCGACACGCTGCGGGACTTCTCCGGCATCACGATGCTGGCGAACATCCCGAACGTGCTGGTGGTCGCGCCGAATCGCGGATTCAAGACCGTGCAGGACCTGGTCAGCGAAGCGAAGGCGAAACCGAACACCCTCACCTACGCATCGGCCGGCATGGGCAGCGCGACGCACCTGAACGCCGAGCGCTTCAGGCTCGGCGCCGGACTGGTGGCGACGCACGTCCCGTACAAGGGCACGCCGGAGGCGCTGACCGACGTGATGGGCGGCCGAGTCGACTACTACTTCTGCCCGGTCGTCAACGCGCTGCCGCTGCTGAGGGACGGCAAGCTCGTCGCGCTCGCGGTCGGGTCGAGCAAGCGCTCGTCGGCGCTGCCGGAGCTGCCGACCACCGAGGAAGCCGGGATCCCGAATTCCGCGTACAACTTCTGGGTCGGCATGTTCGCGCCGTCGAAGACCCCCCGCGAGATCGTCGCGCGGCTGCACGCCGAAACCGTGAAGGCGCTGAACTCGCCCGAGGTCAAGGAACGCTACGCGCGGCTCGGCGCCGAGTTCCAGATCTTCACGCCCGAGCAGTTCGACGACTATCTGCGCAAGGAAGTGGCGTCGAACGCCCAGCTCGTGAAGGCGGCGGACATCAAGGTTCAGTGACAGCCGGCCAATGCTCGCGCGGGATGCCCCGCGCGAGCCGCGGCTCGAGCCTGGCGCCTGGCGCTCACCCCACCGCCGCTGCCAGCAGCGTCTTCGTGTATTCGTGAGAGGGCGCGCGAAACAGCGCCTCGGTCTCGTTCTGCTCGACGACCTCCCCGTCCTTCATCACGATCACGCGGTGCGCCATCGCGCGGATCACCGCGAGGTCGTGCGTGATGAACAGGTAACTGAGCCCGTACTTGCGCTGCAGCGACGCGAGCAGCTGCAGCACCTGCTGCTGCACCGACACGTCGAGCGCCGACGTCGGCTCGTCGAGCACCAGCAGCGACGGCTGCAGGATCGCCGCGCGCGCGATCGCGATCCGCTGCCGCTGACCTCCCGAGAACTCGTGCGGGTAGCGCCCGAGCAGCGATGCGCTCGACCCGTTGCGCCCCAGCCCGACCTCGTCGAGCATCGCGACGATCGCGGCCCGCCGTTCGGCAGCGCTCATCTGCGGCCGGTGCAGCTCCAGGCCCTCGCCGACGATCTGCTCGATCGTCAGCCGGGGCGACAGCGCGTTGTACGGGTCCTGGAACACGATCTGCATCGACCGGCGCAGCGGCCGCAGCTGCGATTGCGTCCTCGAGTCGACGCGCTCGCCGTCGAACTCGATTCGCCCGCCGGTCTCCCCCGCCGCCAGCCGCAGCACCGCCAGGCCCAGCGTCGTCTTGCCCGATCCCGATTCGCCGACCACGCCGACGGTTTCGCCCCGCGCGACCTGCAGGTCGACGTCGCGCACCGCATCGAAGGTCTTGCGGGCGAACCAGCCGGACTTGATCGGGAAGCGGCAGCTGACCGAGCGCGCGGCGAGCAGCGTCGGCGATCCCGCCGGCAACGGCGCGACGTCGCGCTTCGGGCGGCTGTCGATCAGCGCGCGCGTGTACGGATCGCGCGGCGCTGCGAACAGCGCTTCGGTCGTCGCGAGCTCGACCAGCCGCCCGCGCTGCATCACGCCGACGCGGTCGGCGAAGCGGCGCACCAGCGGCAGGTCGTGGGTGATCAGCAGCACCGACATGCCGAACTCGCGCTGCAGATCGTCGAGC
>DATLGW010000473.1:0-2533 GCA_035540315.1 Burkholderiaceae bacterium
GAGCCGAGGCTGCAGCAGCCGGCCGCGGTGCCTGACGCAGCGGCAGCTGCGGCCGCATCCGCATCCGCGGCCGCGGCGGTCGCGGCGAACGACGCGCTGGTGCAGGAGCTGCAGTCGCTGAAGACGATGATCACGCAGCAGTTCGCGTCGATCTCCTGGTTCGAGAGCGTGCGGCGCAGCCCGACGCAAGGCCGGCTGCTGCGCGCGCTGACGGCGGCCGGGTTCTCGCTGAAGCTCGCGCGAGCGGTCGTCGCGCGGCTGCCGGCGGACTTCTCCGAGAGCCAGGCCGATCGATGGCTCGAGGAAACGCTGGCGCGCAACCTGCGGTGCAGCAGCGACGCCGGCGCGGCGATGATCTCGATGCCGTCGGCGCAGGGCCGGTTCGCAAGCACCAGCGCATCGGGCCCGAGCGCGTCCTTGACCTTCTTCAGCGCCTCGCGCGAATTGCGGGCGGTGAATCGCATGACGTTCATGTGGCTTCTCCGATGATTCGGCCGATGCGGACCGAGTGCGTGTCAGGGATCTCCGAGTGCGCGAGCACGCGCAGCCGCGGCGCAGCCTTCTTCACCAAACGGGCGATCGGCGCGCGCAGCCGGTCCGGAACCAGCAGGCAGGCGGGAACGCCTGCGCTCTCCTGGCGCGTCGCCGCGTCGCCCGTCGCCTTAATCACCAGATCGGCAACGCCGGGTTCGAGCGCGCCGGCCGCCCCGTTCGCCAGCGCCTGCGCCAGCAGGTTCTCCAGCTGCGGATCGAACGCGATCACGTCGAGGTCGCGCGGATTGCCGCCGTAGATCTGCTCGACGATCGCCGGCGCGAGCGCGATCCGCACCTCGCGCGTGAGCTCGGCCGGGTCCTGCGTGCGTCCGACGCACTCGGCGAGGCATTCGATGATCGTGCGCAGATCGCGCACGTGGACCGCCTCCTCGAGCAGGTTCTGCAGCACCCGCTGGAACGTCGCGAGCGGGATCGCCTTCGGAACCACGTCGTCGGCGAGCTTGCCGGCGTATTTCGCCAGGTGCTCGAGCAGCTGCTGGGTTTCGGCGCGCCCGAGCAGGCGAGCGGCGTTGACCTGCATCAGGTGATTCAGGTGAGTGGCGACGACGGTCGCGGCATCGACGACGGTATAGCCCGCCAGCTGCGCGGCGTCTCGCTGCGCGGCATCGATCCAGGTCGCCGGCAGCCCGAACGCGGGATCGGTCGTCGCGGTGCCCGCCAGCGGCAGCGCCGCCTGACCGGGATTGATCGCGAGCATCATGCCGGGCATCGCCTCGCCCTCGCCGATGACCGCACCCTTCAACGTGACGCGGTAGGCGTTCGGGCGCAGCTCGAGGTTGTCGCGGATGTGCACTGCCGGCGGCAGGAATCCGACCTCGTGCGCGAATTTCTTGCGCACGCCCTTGATCCGCGTCAGCAGATCCGACGCGTCGGTCCGCTCGATCATCGGGATCAGCCGGTAGCCGAGCTCGAGCCCGAGCATGTCGACCGGCACTACGTCGTCCCACGACGCTTCGGTCGATGCGGCCGGTGCCGGCGGGGGCTGCTCGGCCGCCTGCGCTTCGGCCAGCTGGCGCTTGAACAGCAGCCATGCGCCGGCGGCGCTGGCGGCCGCGAGCAGCAGGAACGCCAGGTGGGGCATCCCGGGCACCATGCCGAGGACCGCCAGCACCGTTGCGGTCAACCCCATCGCGCGCGGCGCGGAGAAAAGCTGCTTGCGGACCTGCCCCCCGATGTCGTCGTCGTTGCCCACGCGCGAGACGACCAGGCCTGCGGCCACCGAGATCACCAGCGCCGGAATCTGCGCGACCAGCGCATCGCCGATCGCCAGCAGCACGTAGTTGTTCGCCGCCCGCTCGAGCGACAGGTTGTGCTGCATGATGCCGATCACCAGCCCGCCGAGGATGTTGATCACCAGGATCAGGATTCCGGCGATCGCGTCGCCGCGAACGAACTTCGACGCGCCGTCCATCGAGCCGAAGAAATCGGCTTCCTGCGCGACTTCTTGGCGGCGCCGGCGTGCTTCCTTGTCGTCGATCGCGCCTGCGTTCAGATCAGCGTCGATCGCCATCTGCTTGCCCGGCATCGCATCGAGCGCGAACCGCGCCGACACCTCGGCGATGCGGCCGGCACCCTTGGTGATCACGACGAAGTTGATCACCGTCAGGATCGAGAACACGATCAGGCCGACCGCCAGATTGCCGCCGATCAGGAAATTCGCGAACGCCTCGATCACCTTGCCGGCGGCATCGGTCCCGGTGTGACCGTGCATCAGCACCGCGCGCGTGGACGCCACGTTCAGCGACAGCCGCAGCAGCGTCGTCAGCAGCAGCACTGCCGGGAACGCCGCGAATTCGAGCGGGCGCATCGTATAGGCCGCCACCAGCAGCACGATGATCGCCAGCGCGATGTTGAAGGAGAAGAACACGTCGAGCAGGAACGCCGGCAGCGGCAACACCATCATTGCCAGCACCAGCAGGATCACCACCGGTGCGCCGAAAGCGCTCGCTGCCGGCAGCGAGCGCTTTCGGCGCACCGG
>DATLGW010000474.1:0-6287 GCA_035540315.1 Burkholderiaceae bacterium
TCGTAGACCAGGATCCGCGAAGACTGCGCGGGGCCGCCGCCAGCCGATGCCTGCGACGGCGGCTGCGCAGCGCCGCTCACAGCGCGAACCCGTCGTCGGCGGCAATCGCTGCGCCGTTGATGAAATGCGAATGCTCCGAGACGAGCAGCAGCAGCAGTCCGTCCAGGTCGGCCGGATCGCCGATCCGCTTGCGCGGCAGCATCTGGATCAGCCGCCGGCCCGCTTCGGTCTCCCAGTGATCGGCATTGATCTCGGTGCGGATGTATCCGGGGCAGATCGCGTTGACGTTGATGTTGTAGCGGCCCCATTCGAGCGCCATCGCGCGGGTCATGTGAACCACTGCGGCCTTGCTCATGCAATAGATGCCGATCTGCGGCAGCACCTTCAGGCCGGCCATCGACGCGATGTTGACGATCCGCGCCTGCCGCGCGGGCTCGGCCTTCGCGCGCTCGATCATCCGCCGCGCGCATTCCTGCGCGACGAAGAACGCGCCGCGCGCATTGGTGTCGAACACGAAGTCGAAGTCCTGCGGCGTGACGTCGGTCAGGCGCTGCGTGGTGCTGACGCCGGAATTGTTGACCAGGATGTCGATCGGCCCCGCCTGCGCCTCGGCCTGCCCGATCGCTGCACGGACCGCATCGACGTCGGTGACGTCCATCGGAACGACCGCCGCGTCGGCACCGGTGCCGCGCAGCCGCTCTCGCAACTGCTCGAGCCGCTCGATGCGGCGCGCCGCGAGCACGATCCTCGCGCCCGCCCCGGCGAGCGTTTCGGCGAAGCGCTCGCCCAGGCCGCTGGAGGCGCCGGTGACCAGCGCAACCCTGCCGGTCAGATCGAACCGTATCGTCATGCCGCCTGCTCCCCCGTCGGCCGCTCCTGCCACTGCGCGCAACGCGATCCGCGCCCGGCGCGCGGTGTCGATTGCGGCGAATCATCGCACAGCGGGGACGCGCGAGCCATCGTCACCGGGCGGCGCGCCGCGGTTTGCCGGTGCCGGCGCTTTGCATGAAAATCGAGCCGCCCCCACCGCGGAAGCGACCATGGACATAGAGCGCGAATCGATGGAATTCGACGTCGTCGTCGTCGGCGCGGGGCCGGCGGGACTGGCGGCGGCGATCCGGCTGCGGCAGCTGGCGCAGCAGCACGGCCGCGACGTGTCGGTGTGCGTGCTCGAGAAAGGCTCCGAAGTCGGCGCGCACATCCTGTCGGGCGCGGTCATCGATCCGCGCGCGCTGAACGAGCTGCTGCCCGACTGGAAGTCGCTCGATGCGCCGATCCGAACCGAGGTGACCGAGGACCGCTTCCTGTTCCTGACCCCGACCCGCGCGATCTCGACGCCGGCATGGATGCTGCCGCCGAACTTCCGCAACCACGGCAACTACATCGTCAGCCTCGGCAACGTCGTGCGCTGGCTCGGGCAGCAGGCCGAAGCGGCCGGCGTCGAGGTGTTCGCCGGCTTCGCCGCAGCCGAGGTGCTCTACGACGAAGCCGGCGCGGTCAAGGGCGTGGCGACCGGCAACATGGGCGTGGGCCGCGACGGCCAGCCGACCGCGAACTTCCAGCCGGGCATGGAGCTGCACGCGAAGTACACGCTGTTCGCCGAAGGCGCGCGGGGGCATCTGGCGCGGCAGCTGATGCGCCGCTTCGAGCTCGACCGCGACAGCGATCCGCAGGCGTACGGAATCGGGCTCAAGGAGCTGTGGGAGATCGACCCGGCGCGGCACCAGCAGGGGCTGGTCATGCACACCGCCGGCTGGCCGCTCGATCGCAATACCTACGGCGGCTCGTTCCTGTACCACGACGAGGGCAACAAGGTCGCGGTTGGCTTCGTGGTCGGCCTGTCGTACGAGAATCCGTACCTCTCGCCGTTCGAGGAGTTCCAGCGCTTCAAGACGCATCCGGCGATCCGCGGCACTTTCGAAGGCGGCAAGCGGCTGTCGTACGGCGCGCGCGCGATCGCCGCCGGCGGGCTCGCGTCGTTGCCGCAACTGGTATTTCCCGGCGGCGCGCTGATCGGCGACGACGCCGGCTTCCTGAACGCGTCGCGGATCAAGGGCAGCCACGGCGCGATCAAGTCCGGAATGCTCGCGGCCGAAGCCGCCTACGACGCGCTCGGCTCGGGACGCGAGCGCGACCGGCTCGACGCCTATCCGCAGGCGTTTCGCGAGTCCTGGCTGCACGAAGAGTTGCGGCGCGCTCGCAACTTCAAGCAGTGGATGAGCAAGGGGCTGTACCTGGGCACGCTGATGGTCGGGCTCGAGCAGAAGGTGCTGGGAGGCCGGGTGCCGTGGACGCTGCGCCATCGCAAGGCCGATCACGAAGCGCTGCGGCCGGCGGCAGACTTCCAGCCGATCGCGTATCCGAAACCCGACGGCAAGCTGACGTTCGACCGGCTGTCGTCGGTGTTCGTGTCGAACACGAATCACGAGGAGAATCAGCCGGTCCACCTGACGTTGAAGGACGAGTCGATTCCGGTCGAGGTCAATCTCGCGAGATATGCCGGGCCCGAGCAACGCTACTGCCCGGCCGCCGTCTACGAGTTCGTCAAGACCGACGACGGGCGCGACCGGCTGCAGATCAACGCGCAGAACTGCGTGCACTGCAAGACCTGCGACATCAAGGACCCGCGGCAAAACATCGTGTGGGTCACTCCCGAGGGCGGCGGCGGCCCGAACTACACCGGCATGTGATCGCGCCGCGGCAGCGCCCGGGCGCCGGCGGCGTACGCGGCCGGCGTTACAATCGCCACACGAGACCGTGGCCGATGGAGAGAGCGACTCGATGAACAAGATCTTCCCGAGTGCGGCAAAAGCGCTGGAGGGCGTCGTCAAGGACGGGCAGACGCTGGCGGTCGGCGGCTTCGGCCTGTGCGGGATTCCCGAGGCGCTGATCGCGGCGCTGCGCGACACGGGCGTTCGCAACCTGACCTGCATCAGCAACAACGCCGGCGTCGACGGCTTCGGTCTGGGGCTGCTGCTGGAGACGCGGCAGATCCGCAAGATGATCTCCAGCTACGTCGGCGAGAACAAGGAGTTCGAGCGGCAGTACCTGGCCGGCGAGCTCGAGCTGGAGTTCACGCCGCAGGGGACGTTGGCCGAGAAGCTGCGCGCCGGCGGCGCCGGCATTCCGGCATTCTTCACGGCCACCGGCGTCGGCACGATCGTCGCCGACGGCAAGGAAACGCGCGAGTTCGACGGCAAGCAATACGTGATGGAGCGGTCGCTTACGGCCGACATCGCGCTGGTCAAAGCCTACAAGGCCGACAAGGTGGGCAACCTCGTGTACCGGCGCACTGCGCGCAATTTCAACCCGGTGTGCGCGATGGCCGGGCGGATCACGATCGTCGAGGTCGAGCAGATCGTGGAAACCGGCGAGATCGATCCGGACGACGTGCACACGCCCGGCATCTTCGTGCAGCGGATCGTGCTCAATCCGAACCCGGAGAAGCGGATCGAGCAGCGCACGATGCGCCGCGGCTGAACGCCGCTGGCCGACCGCACGACGACGCGCATTTTCGGAGAATCGACAGATGGCCTGGGACAGGGATCAGATGGCGGCGCGCGCGGCGCGCGAGCTGCAGGACGGCTTCTACGTGAACCTCGGAATCGGGCTGCCCACGCTGGTGGCCAATCACGTGCCGCCGGGAATCGAAGTCTGGCTGCACTCGGAGAACGGTTTGCTCGGAATCGGACCGTTTCCGACCGAGGCCGAGCTCGACGCCGACGTGATCAACGCCGGCAAGCAGACGGTGACGACGCTGCCCGGCTCGTCGATCTTCCACTCGTCGGAATCGTTCGCGATGATCCGCGGCGGCCACATCGATCTCGCGATCCTCGGCGCGATGCAGGTGTCCGAGAAAGGCGATCTGGCGAACTGGATGATCCCCGGCAAGATGGTCAAGGGGATGGGCGGCGCAATGGATCTGGTCGCCGGCGTGCGGCGCGTGGTGGTGCTGATGGAGCACGTGGCCAAGGGCGATGCGCACAAGATCCTGAAGCAGTGCACGCTGCCGCTGACCGGCGTGGGCGTGGTCGACCGCATCATCACCGATCTGTGCGTGCTCGACGTGACGCCCGAGGGCCTGCGGCTGATCGAGCGCGCGCCCGGGGTCACGCTGGACGAGATTCGCGCGAAGACCGGAGCGCCGGTGCTCGCCTAGCGTCGGTCGCGCGCTCCGCAGCCCGAGCGTTTGCGCGGCGACGAATTGAAACGGGCGGCAGTCGCTCGACTGTCGCCCGTGGGATCAGGCCGGCGCGCGCCGGCCTGGTGCGTCGATCAGTACTGGCGCGGCCGGCGCTGCCCGCCGCCGCCGCCACCGCCGTAGCCGCCACCGCCGCCGCCGTAACCGCCGCCGCCGCCGCCGCCATAGCCGCCGCCGTTGCTGCGGCGGAATCCGCCGCCACCGCCGCCGCCGGCACCTTGCTGCTCGCGCGCCTCGTTGACGACGATCGCGCGGCCTTCGATCGAATGCCCGTTCAGCGCCCGGATCGCATTCTGCGCCGAGTCGTTCGATGCCATCGTCACGAAGCCGAAGCCGCGCGAACGGCCGGTTTCGCGATCGGTGATGATGCGAGCTTCGACAACCTCGCCATGGGTAGAGAAGATTTCGGTCAGTTGAGCGTCAGTAGCGCGCCACGGAAGGTTGCCGACGTAAATTTTGGTGCTCATGAGAATCAGGGACCTCGATAGGTAGAGAGCATTGCAACTCGAGCGTCCCGAACAGGTTGGATCCGGGCGACCGAGGGATGCAATTCCGTTCTGCGCCCGGAAGGCATTCGAGTCGATTTTGCCGACGCAAGCGCAAGCCTTGCGCAGGAGGTCAATTTGCCACAAAGCGTCAGGTGCACCCTAGACAAATCGGGTGGGTGCAGATCCGAATTCCCCAGGGACAGGGCCAGCCGCAGCAGCAGCAGCCGGCGCCATCGGAAAGCACTTGAAAAAACCATCGAGCCTGTATAAAAATACAGGCATCGAAACCCTCTCCATCACCCCCTTCCGATGCGCGACCTCACTGTCCGACAGCAGGAGATCCTGGCGCTGATCAAGCAGCACATCGCCGACACCGGGTTTCCGCCGACGCGCGCCGAGATCGCGCAGCAACTGGGCTTTCGCTCGCCGAACGCGGCCGAGGAGCACCTGAAGGCACTGGCGCGAAAAGGGGTGATCGAGCTGACTTCGGGCGCATCGCGCGGCATTCGCCTGAAGCTGCTGCCAGGCGCCGAAAGCGACGGCGAGCGCGGCTTCGGCAGCGCAGTGCAGATCGCGCTGAGCCTGCCGCTGGTCGGTCGCGTGGCCGCCGGTCAACCGATTCTGGCGCAGGAACACATCGAAGCCAGCTACGCGATCGATCCGGCGCTGTTCTCCGACACGCCCCACTACCTGCTGAAAGTGCGCGGCATGAGCATGCGCGACGCCGGCATCTTCGATGGCGATCTGCTGGCAGTCAAGCGCGCAACCGAAGCGCGCAACGGGCAGATCGTCGTCGCCCGCGTCGGCGACGACGTGACGGTCAAGCGGTTTCATCGCAGAGCCGGCGTGATCGAGTTGCTGCCGGAGAATCCGGACTTCGAGCCGATCGTCGTCGATTCCCGCAGCGGCGAGTTCGCGCTCGAAGGCATCGGAGTCGGTCTGGTGCGAGGCGGACGATCTCTGTGAACCGGACCCGGCATGGCTGCAACTCCTCCGGCTCTGATTCACTCGGATCTGTGGCGTGCCGATCAGATCGGACATGCGGCGATCCGCGCGCTGCCGAGCGGCTTTGCAGCGCTCGATTCCGAGTTGCCCGGCGGCGGCTGGCCGCTGGGGACGCTGACCGAGCTGATCGCGCGTGATGCCGGCATCGGCGAATTGCGGCTGATGATGCCGCTGGCGCGGCAGCTGACTGCCGAGCGCCGTGTCGTCGTGATGCTGGCGCCGCCGCACATTCCGTATGCGCCGGCGCTCGCCAGTCACGGGGTCGACCTGAACCATCTGATCATCGTGCAGGCCGCCAATGCCGCAGACCGGCTGTGGGCGATCGAGCAGACGCTCAAGAGCGACAGCTTCGGCGCGTTGCTCGCGTGGCTGCCTCAAGAGCGCACTCGACCGGAGCATCTGCGGCGAATGCAGCTGGCCGCGCAAGCAGCGCGCGGTCCTGCGTTCCTGTTCCGGCCGCTGCCGGCGCAGTTCGAATCGTCGCCGGCGCCGCTGCGGCTGCTGCTGTTGCCGCAGCCGCGCCAACGACTGTCGGTGCGGATCCTGAAGCGGCGCGGTCCGTTGCTGGCCGACCCGGTACTGATCGACTTGCC
>DATLGW010000475.1:0-4336 GCA_035540315.1 Burkholderiaceae bacterium
CTCGTACGAGGAGCACCTGCACGGCGACACCGGGTTCGAGGAAGTCGAGGTGTCGGCAGCCGGGCGCGGCGTGCGCTCGCTGTCGCGCACGCCCGCCGCGCCCGGATCGAACCTGCATCTGTCGATCGACATCCGGCTGCAGAAGCTGATCGAGGACTGGTACGGCGATCGTCGGGGCGCGCTGGTCGCGATCGAGCCGGCCACCGGCGACGTGATCGCGTTCGTGTCCAAGCCGACGTACGACCCGAACCTGTTCATCGACGGCATCGACATCCCGACCTGGACCGCGTTGAACGACGACCCCGACACCCCGTTGCTGAACCGGCCGCTGCGCGGCACCTATCCGCCGGGGTCGACGTACAAGCCGTTCATGGCGCTCGCGGTGCTCGAAAGCGGCATCCGCAACGCGACGACGACGATCAACGATCCGGGCTTCTTCATGCTCGGCGGTCACCGCTTCCGGGACTCCAAGCCCGGCGGTCACGGGACGGTCGATCTGCGCCGCTCGATCGTCGTGTCGTCCGACACCTATTACTACGGCGCCGCCTACGAGATGGGAGTCGATCGCATCCACGATTTCATGAAGCCGTGGGGGTTCGGCCAGCAGACCGGCATCGATCTGGCCGGCGAGGCCGCCGGGATCCTGCCGTCGTCGAAGTGGAAGATGCAGCGCTACAAGCAGAAGTGGCTCCCCGGCGAGACCCCGTCGGTGGGCATCGGCCAGGGCTACAACGCGTTCACGATCCTGCAGCTTGCGCACGCGACCGCGACGCTCGCGAACGACGGCAAGGTGATGAAGCCGCACGTGGTGCGAACGATCGAGAGCCCGGGCACCGGCGAGCGCACGCTGACCACGCCGACCGAGAGCTACACGATCCCGGTGTCGCCGAAGCACCTGGCGCTGGTGCGGGCGGCAATGGTCGACGTCAACCGCACCGGCACCGGCCGCGTCGCGTTCGCGAACGCCGGCTATACGGTCGCGGGCAAGACCGGCACCGCACAGGTGATCGGCATCAAGCAGAACGAGAAGTACGACGCCAAGCGGATCGCCGAGCGTCACCGCGATCATTCGCTGTACATGGCGTTCGCGCCGGCCGACAAGCCGAAGCTGGCGCTGGCGCTGATCGTCGAGAACGGCGGCTTCGGCGCGCAGGCGGCCGCGCCGATCGCGCGCAAGGTGTTCGACTACTACCTGCTCGGCAAGCTGCCGCCGGACACGCCCGAGCCGTACGTGCCCAAGCCGGGGACCGAGAACGACCTGCGCGACGTGCCCGAGCAGATCGAGCCCGAGCCGATGACGCCGCTGGAAGCGCTGCGCCGGGCCGAGAGCGCGCTGAACCGGACGCAGGTTCGCTGATGGCGACCACGATGCACTCGCCGTCGCCGTGGCAGGTCGCGCGGCCGTACCTGTTCGTGTTCGACCGTACGCTGCTGGTCGCGTTCCTGCTGATCGTGTTCATCAGCTTCGTGACGATGTACTCGGCTGCCAGCGGCTTCACCGGCCGCTTCGAGTCGCACCTGCGCAACGTGCTGATCGCGTTCATCGTGATGTGGGCCGCAGCGAACCTGTCGCCGCAGCTGATGATGCGTTCGGCGCTGCCGCTGTACCTGCTGGGGCTTGCGCTGCTGGTCGGGGTCGCGTTGTTCGGCGACGTCTCCAAGGGCGCGCGGCGCTGGCTGAACCTGGGCGTGATGCGGATCCAGCCGTCGGAGCTGATGAAGATCGCGATGCCGCTGATGCTCGCGTGGTACTTCCAGCGCCGCGAAGGCGCGCTGCGCTGGTTCGACTTCCTGATCGCCACCGTGCTGCTGGGCGTGCCCGTGTTCCTGATCTTCCGCCAGCCGGACCTGGGCACCGCAGTGCTGGTGCTGGCGGCCGGCGCCTACGTGATCTTCTTCGCCGGCCTGAGCTGGCGCGTGATCGGCGGGCTCGCGCTGGGCGCGGTCGCAGCGGCGCCGCTGCTGTGGACGCTGATGAAGCCGTACCAGAAGCACCGCGTGATGATGCTGATCGATCCGACCGTCGATCCGCTGGGCAAGGGCTTCCACATCATCCAGTCGACGATCGCGGTCGGCTCGGGCGGGCTGACCGGCAAGGGCTGGATGGAGGGCACGCAGACGCACCTGGAATTCATTCCGGAGCGAACCACCGACTTCATCTTCGCCGTGTTCTCCGAGGAGTTCGGGCTGCTGGGCAACTGCGTGCTGCTGATGCTGTACCTGGCGCTGATCTCGCGCGGACTGCTGATCGCCGCCAACGGCGCGACGCTGTTCATGCGGCTGCTCGCCGGCGCGATCACGATGATCTTCTTCACGTACGCGTTCGTGAACATGGGCATGGTCTCGGGCGTTCTGCCCGTGGTCGGCGTGCCGCTGCCGTTCATGTCCTACGGCGGCACCGCGCTGGTCACGCTGGGACTGGGCGCCGGGCTGCTGATGTCGATCAACCGGCACCGCAAGCTGGTCCAGATCTGATCCGCGCCGCGCGCGCGGGTGCGGTTCGCAAGCCGCCGCGGACCTGCTAATCTGCCTGCCCGGCAACACCAGACAACGAGGAGACCGCCGATGGCTGGCCAATACATTGACATCCGCGCCCGCGACGGCAGCGGCAGCTTCCGCGCCTACCTCGCCACCCCGCCCTCGGGCAAGGGCCCGGCGATCGTGGTCGCGCAGGAGATCTTCGGCATCAATCCGTTCATCCGCGACGTCGCCGACCACTACGCCGCGCAGGGCTACGTGGTCGCCGCCCCGGACCTGTTCTGGCGCCAGCAGCCGGGCGTGGAGCTCGGCTACACCGAATCGGACTGGCAGCAGGCGTTCAAGTACATGCAGGGCTTTTCACAGGACAAGGGGGTCGACGACATCGCGGCGACCGTCGACGCGCTGCGCCAGCGGCCCGACGTCGACGGCAAGGTCGGCTGCGTCGGGTTCTGCCTCGGCGGCAAGATGGCCTACCTGACCGCATGCCGCGTCGACGTCGCCGTATCGGTCGGCTACTACGGCGTCGGCATCGAGAACAACCTCGGCGAGGCCGAACGGATCAAGGGCCACCTGGTGCTGCACATCGCAGAGAACGACAAGTTCGTTCCGCCGGAGGCCCAGAAGAAGATCGTCGATGCGCTGAAGAGCAAGCCGAACGTGACGCTGTACACGTATCCGGGCGTCGACCACGCGTTCGCGCGGCCGCCGTCGGAGCATTACGACGAGAAATCGGCGAAGCTCGCGAACCAGCGCACGCTCGACGCGTTCCGGCAGCACCTGGGCAGCGGCGGGCGCTGAGCGGCTGAGCTCGGGCGCAGGCGAGATGATCGGCTGGCGCGCGCGGCTCGGTTTTCTGGTGCCGCCGGGCAACCCGACGACCGAGCCCGAGGTCATCCGGCTGACCCCGCCGGGCGTGTCGGTCCATTTCACGCGGATGGTCGCGCACGGCGAGCCGGGCAGCCTGCTCGGGCAGGAAGATCGCAACCGCACGCAGATCGCGCACCTGCCGGAGAACGTCGCGCTGCTCGAGCTGGTCAAGCCGGACGTGATCGCGCTTGCGCACACGGCAACCAGCTACACGCTCGGCCGCGACGGCGAGGAAGCGCTGATCGCGCAGATGGAAGCACGCGGCCGGTTCCGCTTCATCACTGCGTTCGGCAGCGTCGTCGAAGCGCTGCGCCATCTGGAGGTTCGGCGCGTCTCGTTCGGCACCCCGTACGGCGAGGCGGCGACCCTGCAATGCAAGGCGGCGCTCGAGTCGCACGGATTCGAGGTCGCGAGCTTCGGGCGACTCGACGGAGTCGTCAACATCTACGACGAGACCAGCGCACGCGCCTATCGGCTCGCGCGCCGGATCGACTGCGCCGATGCGCAAGCGGTGTTCCTCAGCGGCGTAGGCATGCCGACGATCGGCGTGCTCGATGCGCTCGAGCGCGACCTGGGCAAGCCGGTGGTCTCGAGCATCGCCGCGACGATGTGGAACGCGCTGCGCATCGCGGGCGTGCGCGCGCGCATCGAAGGGTACGGATCCCTGCTCGCACAGTGACAACCGGCGGGACCTGCCTGCCGAACAGCGGAGGAACTCATGCGAATCGCAGCACTGATCGTGATTGCTGGGCTGGCGTGCAGCGCATCGGCCGCCGGCCAGACCGGAAGCTTTCCGGAGCGGCCGATCCACATCGTCGTGCCTTTCACCGCCGGCGGCAACGTCGACATCGTCGCGCGCACCGTTGCGCAAGGCCTGTCCGAGCAGCTGAAGCAGAACGTGGTGGTGGAGAACAAGCCGGGTGCGAACGCGATCATCGGCGCGGAATTCGTCGCGCGCGCCGCGCCCGACGGCTACACGCTGCTGTTC
>DATLGW010000476.1:0-3449 GCA_035540315.1 Burkholderiaceae bacterium
ACCTCGTCGAACACCAGCAGGATCCCGTGGGCGTCGCAGATCGCCCGCAGCCGCTCGAGATAGCCCTTCGGCGGCGGCAGGCACCCGAACGATCCCGCCGTGGGTTCGACGAACACCGCCGCGATGTTCTCGCCGCCCACCAGCGCGCAGATCCGCGCCAGGTCCTCGGCGAGCTCGGCGCCGCGCTCGGGCTGCCCTCGGACGAACCGGTTCTGCGGCAGCGCGGTGTGCCGCATGTGGTAGACGCCCGGCAAGCCGACGCCGAACGCGCGCCGGTTGTTGACCATGCCGGACAGCGCGACCCCGCCCATGTTCACGCCGTGGTACGCGCGCTCGCGGGACACGAACAGCTGGCGCTGACCCTGCCCGCGCACGCGGTGGTACGCGAGCGCGATCTTCATCGCGGTGTCGACCGCTTCGGAACCCGAGCAGGTGAAGAAGATCCGGTCGAGCCCCGTGGGCGTGAAGCGGCTGACCCGCTGGGCCAGCTCGAACGCGCGCGGATGGGCGCGCGTGAACGGCATCGTGTAATCGAGCGTCGACAGCTGGTCGAAGACCGCCTTCGCGATCTCGGGCCGGCAGTGTCCGGCAGCCACGCAGAACAGCCCAGCCGAGGCGTCGATCACGCGCTGGCCGTCGGGCTTCCACAGGTACATCCCCTCGCCGCGGACGAACATCCGCGGCTCCTGCTTGAACTCCTTGTTCGGCGAGAACGGCATCCAGTAGTTCTGGAGCTCGCTCTGCACCTGCGGCTCGGCATGGCCCATCGTTCACCCCTGCGGTCGTTGTCGATCCGGTCGCATGCCGGCGCGCAGTACGCGCGCCGGCGCCGACCCCATTGCTTCAGACGTAGTCGCGATACTTCGCGAGGTGGCGCACCGGCTTGGACAGCGCGTCGCGCCGGAACGGGTCGCCGAGCTCCTTCGTGACCATCATCTCGAGCACGGTCGTGCGCCCTTCGGCCTGCGCCTTGACGGCCGCCTGCAGCGCCGGTCCGACGTCCGACAGCTTGTCGACGACGACGCCGTCGCAACCGAACGCGCGCGCGACCCCCGCCCAGCTCGGGTTGTCGAGCTCGACGCCCTGGTACCGGCGCGAGTAGAAGTCGACGTGGTTCTTCTTCTCCGCGCCCCATTGTCCGTTGTTGAACAGCACGACGGTCACGCCGAGCTTCTCGCGAGCACACGTCAACAGCTCGTTGAAGCTGATGCCCCACGCGCCGTCGCCGACGTACGCGATCGCCGGCCGATCGGGTGCCGCGAACTTCGCGCCGCAGGCGACGGGGAATGCGTAGCCGCAGTTGCCGAAGCTCATCGCCGCGAGCATCGAGCGCGGCTCCTCGAAGCGCAGGTACGAGTTCGACACCGAGCAGATGTTGCCGATGTCGGTCGAAACCATCGCGCGCTTGGGCATCGCCCGCTCGAGCTCGCGCAGCATCTGGCGCGGGTGCATCAGCGAGCTGCCCTGCGAGATCTCGATCGAATACGGATCCTTCTCGTGGGTCCACTCGTTCAGCTCCGACTCCCACGCCTGCTTCTCGCGCTTGATCGTCGCATCGCGCGACTGCTTCGAGCCGGTCGCCGCGAGCTCGCGATCGCGCAGCCGCGCCAGCAGCGCCGCGGCGGCGGCCTTCGCATCGCCGTTGATCCCGACCGAGATCGGCTTGACCAGCCCGAGCATCCGGGCATCCGCGTCGATCTGGATGATCTTCGCGTTCTTCGGCCAGTATTCGAGCCCGTACTGCGGCAACGTGCCGAACGGGCCCAGCCGCGTGCCCAGCGCCAGCACGACGTCGGCCTGCGAGATCAGCTTCATCGCGGCCTTCGATCCCTGATAACCGAGCGGCCCGGCCCACAACGGATGCGACGCCGGGAACGCGTCGTTGTGCAGATAGCTGCAGGCGACCGGCGCATGCAGCACCTCGGCCAGCTGGACCGCTTCGGCGGTCGCGCCGGCCATGATCACGCCGCCGCCGGCAAGGATCACCGGGAACTTCGCCGCCGCCAACAGCTGGGCCGCCTCGTCGAGCGCACGCTCGTCGCCCGCGCCACGACCGATCCGCATCGGCTGCGGGATCTCGCATTCGATGTCGCCGTAGAAGAAGTCGCGCGGGATGTTCAGCTGCGTCGGCCCCAGCTCGAGCATCGCGCGGTCGAAGCAGCGCGCGGCCAGCTCGGCCATGCGCTTGGGGTTCATCACGTGCGCCTGGTATTTCGTGATCTTCGAGAAGATCGGCAGCTGCTCGGTCTCCTGGAAGCCGCCGAGCCCCATCGTCGTCGATCCCGTCTCGGGCGTGATCACGACCACCGGCGAATGGGCCCAGTAGGCGGCAGCGACACCGGTGACGAAATTCGTGACGCCGGGGCCGTTCTGCGCAATGCACACGCCGTGCCGGCCCGAGATCCGCGCGTAGCCGTCGGCCATGTGGATCGCGCCCTGCTCGTGCGCGACCGGCACGAAGCGGATGCCCGCGGCCGGAAAGATGTCCAGCGCATCCATGAACGCCGAGCCGACGATGCCGAACACTTCGGTCACGCCGTTGGCCTGCAGCGTCTCGACCAGCGCCTCGGACGGCGTCATTTTCTGACGGCCGGTCGTCACGGGCATCGGCTTGGAGCCACGAGGGGCGGTCATGTCGTTCATCTGCGATTCCTTGATGAGGCGCTCAACGCCGGTAGGGGACGCTCGCGGAACGCGGCGTTCAGTTTTCGCCGGAGTATACGCGCGCTCCCAGGGATCGCACAACAGGGTTCCGATCACTGGAACAATTCGATTGCATTGGCGGAACTGATTTCGCTACACTGCGGTGCATGTCGAACGTGCTGCAGATCCAGGTTTCCGGTGGCCGCGGCGGCAACGAGCAGTCGTCGACGCTCAAGGCGCTCGCGGTGCTCGAAACGCTGGTCGATGCGGGCGGCCCGGTGACGCTGGCCGAGCTGATCGCGCGCACCGGCACGCCGAAGGCGTCGCTGCATCGCACGCTGTCGCTGTTCGAGGATGCCGGCTATGTCGTCCGCGAGCCCGGCGGCCGCGGCTACCAGATCGGCCCGCGGCTGTCGGCGTTCGCGCTCGCGGTGCTCAGGAACGATGCGGTTGCCGCGGCACGCCGGACCGTGCTGCGCCGCCTGGTCGACGAGCTCGGCGAAACCTGCAACCTGGCGATGCTGCGCAAGGCCGAGGTCGTCTACCTCGACCGCGTCGAAGCGGACTGGCCGCTGCGACTGCACCTGCCCGTCGGAGCGACGCTGCCGCCGCATTGCTGCGCAAGCGGCAAGCTGCTGCTCGCATTCAAGCCGATCGCCGAGCGCGATTCGCTGGTCGCGCAGATGCCGTTGCCTCGGTTCACCGACCGCACGCTGTGCGATCGATCGCTGCTCACCGCGGAGCTCGACCGGATCGCCGCCAACGGCCATGCCGTCGACAACGAGGAATACGTGATCGGCGTCGCC
>DATLGW010000477.1:0-2248 GCA_035540315.1 Burkholderiaceae bacterium
GGCTGGCGACGTTGACGAACGTCGAGTTCAGGAAGTTGCGCGCCGGCGGCGAGATCATCGCAAGCGGAAAGCGCGCTGCCAGCGCCGGGTCGGACGCTGCCGACTCGCGCGGCGGCAGGTAGTCGGGCAGCGGATCCAGGCCTGACGCAGCCAGCCGCTCGCTGGCGAACTCGACCTTGCCCGACGGGGTCGGAAAGCCGCCGTCGGCGAAGGCCGCGGCCGCCACCTCCAGCTTTGCCCAGCCGGCCCGGCGCAGCGCCGCCAGCGGCTGCTCGCCGCGAGCAGCCGCCTCGCGCATCGCGCGCGGCAGCGCCGGGTCGTCGAGGCGAAAAGCGGCCGCCGCAATCTGCTCGTCGGTGTCGCCGAAACACGGGTCGCGCCAACCCATCGCGGCCGCCAGCCGCCTGAAGATCTCGCTGTTCGGCAGCGATTCTCCCAGCGGCGCGATCGCCGGCTCGTTGACGAGCCAATAGCGATGCCCGTAGCTCTTGTGCAGGTCGAAGTGCTCCAGCTGCGTGGTCGCCGGCAGCACCAGATCGGCGTAATCGGCGGTGTCGGTCGGGAACTGCTCGATGACGACCGTGAACAGGTCCTCGCGCGAAAACCCCGCGATCACCCGCGTGCTGTCGGGCGCGACCGCGACCGGATTGGCGTTGTAGACCACCAGTGCGTCGATCGGCGGGTCGGCCGCGCACAGCGCGTCGCCGATCGCCGACATGTTGATCCGCCGCGGCAGCCGCTGCGGCCATCCCGGCAGCAGATCGGGACGCTGCAGCGCCCCGGTATCGACGCCGAAATGTCCGCCCGACGACAGCAGCACCCCGCCGGCCGGGTCGCGCCAGGCGCCCACCAGCGCCGGCAGCCCCGCGATCAGCCGCACCGCGTTGCCGCCGCCGCGGGCGCGCTGCATGCCGTAGTTCAGCCGAATCGCCGCCGGCCGGATGCTGCCGTAGTCGCGCGCCAGCCCGCGGACCTCGTCCTCGCGGATTCCGCACAGCTGCGCGACCCGCTGCGGCGGAAACTCGGCCGCCCGCGCGAGCAGCGCGTCGGCGCCGACGGTGTGGCGGTCGATCCAGTCGCGATCGAGCAGCCCCTGCGCGGCCAGCTCGTGCACGACGCCCAGCGCGAGCGCGCCGTCGGTCCCCGGCAGCAGCGCGATGTGCTGGTCGCACTTGTCGGCGGTCGCGGTGCGCAGCGGGTCGATCGCGATCAGCTTGGCGCCGGCGCGGCGCGCCTGCTGCGCGAAACTCCAGAAATGCACGCTCGACGTGATCGGGTTCGATCCCCAGATCACGATCAGCCGCGAGTCGACGAAGCGCTCGACGTCCATTCCGACCGAACCGCCCAGCGCGTACAGCAGCCCGGCCTGCCCGGCCGCCGAGCAGATCGTTCGCTCGAGCAGCGACGCGCCCAGCTTGTGGAAGAAGCGCGCCGCCATCCCCTCGCCCTGCACCAGCCCCATCGTGCCGGCGTAGCTGTACGGAAGGATCCGCTGCGGATCGCGCGCCGCGACCGCCCGCAGCCGCGCGGCGATCGTCGCGATCGCGTCGTCCCAGCCGATCGGTTCGAACCGCCCTTCGCCCTTGCGGCCCACGCGTCGCAGCGGCCGCAACACCCGATCGGGCGAGTACGTGCGCTCGGTGTAGCGCGCGACTTTCGTGCACAGCGCCCCGTGCGTCGGCGGATGCTCCGGATCGCCAGCGACCCGCAGCGCCCGTCCGTCGCGCACCGTCACCTGCAATGCGCAGGTGTCGGGGCAGTCGTGCGGACACGCGCCGCGCACGACGGTCGTTTCAGCTGAGGGCAAACCGGTCATCGGTCAGGTCCGAACGGTGGACGGTATCGTAAACCAGCCCGACCGGCTGCGCTGCAGCCGGGCGGGCGATGCTAAGCTAGCCGCCTTGGCAAATCCGCCAGGCCTCGCAGACCGGCTCCAGGCCGGCCCGACACCATGAGACTCGCCGACGGCATCGTCGAACTGCACGCCGAAATCACCGCGCTGCGCCGCGATCTGCACGCGCATCCGGAGCTGCGCTTCGAGGAACACCGGACTGCGGCGATCGTGGCCGACAAGCTGCGCAGCTGGGGGCTGGACGTCACCGAGGGCATCGGCGGCACCGGCGTGGTCGGTACGCTGCGCCGCGGCCGCTCCAGCCGCGCGATCGGCCTGCGCGCCGACATGGATGCGCTGCCGGTGCAGGAGGCCAACGCGTTCGCGCACCGCTCGCAGCACGACGGGCGAATGCAT
>DATLGW010000478.1:0-3016 GCA_035540315.1 Burkholderiaceae bacterium
GCGGTCGCCAGCCACGCGCGCAGCACTTCGGCCACGCTCCACGCCTGCGCGATGCATCCGCGCGGCCGGTGCGGCGGATCGGCATCGAAGATCTCGGCAACGCTGCCGATGCCGCCGTCGAGCAGGTGGCCGGGGAAAGCCTGCAGCAGCGAGCGCGCCGCATCGGGACGGCCGTGCACGCGCACCCACGCGTCGACGAAATGCCCGATCAGCCAGGGCCAGACGGTGCCCTGGTGATAAGCGGCATCGCGCGCGCGCAACGGGCCTTCGTAATAACGCTTGTACTCGGGGTGCTCGCGATCGAGCGTTCGCAGCCCGTACGGGGTCAGCAGGCGCTGCTCGATCGTGTCGACGACCGCTCGCCAGCGCTCGCGCGCAAGCACCGGGTGGCGCAGCGACAGCGCGAACACCTGGTTCGGCCGCAGGTTCGGATCGTCGCCGTCGGGGCCGTCGACGACGTCGAGCAGGTGCCCGCGGGACTGCGACCAGTACCTCGCGTTGAACGACGCGAACGTGCGCTCGGCAAGCTCGCGGTAGCGCGGCTCGCCGGCGCCGAGCGCCTCGGCCCAGTCGGACATCAGCCGCAGCGCGTTGTACCACAGCGCCTGGATCTCGACCGGCTTGCCCCGCCGCGGCGTGACGACCCAATCTCCGACCTTCGCGTCCATCCACGTCAGCTGATAGCCGTCGGCGCCTGCGTGCAGCAGGCCGTCGGCGGAATCGACGCCGATGCCGAAGCGGGTGCCGCGCACGTGATGGTCGACGACGTCGCGAAGCGCCGGGAACAGCTCGGCAAGAAGCGTGTCGTCGCCGGTGTGCGCCAGGTAACGGTCGAGCGCGTGGAAGTACCACAGCGTTGCGTCCACCGTGTGGTACAGCGCTTCGCGCCCGCCCTCCGGAAACAGGTTCGGCAGCAGCCCGTCGCGGATGTAGTGCGCGAACGTGCGCAGGATCGCACGGGCCTCGCCGTGCCTTCCGGTGACGAGCGTCAGCCCCTGCAGCGCGATCATCGTGTCGCGCCCCCAATCGTTGAACCAGTGGTAGCCCGCCATCACCGTGCGGATCTGCTCGCCCGATGCGCCCGCCAGCAGCGCCTCCTCGCGGCGGCTCCCGGGGACGACGATGAACTGGTCGGCCGCCATCACCAGGTGAGCGGCGAACTCGTCGCGCGCGTCGACCCCGCTGATCTGCAGCAGGTGCTCGAGCCGTGAACGTTCGGCGTCGAAAATCGACTCGGGATCGATCTCGAGCGCCTCCGAGCTCTCGGTCGTCGCGACCAGCGCCGCCGACGCATCCGGCGCCAGCTCGAACAGGTAGTAGCCGGGGCTGTACATGTGCACGCTGTGGTCGTAGCCGCGATCGCGTTCGACGCGGAACAACACGTCGCGGTCCATCCGCGGCTGCACGACGAACGGGGTCCCGTCGGGGCGCGCCCGCAGCCGCACGATCAGCGACAGGTTGCGCGACGTCAGGCAGTGCTCGTAGCCGTGCAGCTCGAACGCGAACGGCCATTCGTCGCGCGGCTGCAGCGCGGCGTCGACGCGGCGGGCGTCGGCGAACAGCCGCATCCGCAACCGCCGCGGCGGCCCGGACAGCAGCCGATACCGTACGCACACGGTGCTCTGGCCGTGCGGCATCACGATCGACTTCTCGATCGTCGAGCCCTCGACGTCGAAGCCCCACACCGGCGTCATCGCGTCGAGGCGGAACTCGCGCAGGTATTGCGCCGCCGCGCACTCGAGGCGGCCGTCGCAGAACTCGGCCCCGCCGATGCTGACCCAGCCGTTGCGGCCTTCGATCTCCTCGTCGATGCGGGGGATCAGCACGAAGCGGCCCTTCGGGTTCGACAGGTTCGGGACGAACACGCCGTGATAGCGGCGCGTCGGAATGTCGAGCACGCTGCCCGACGCGTAGCCGCCGAAGCCGTTCGTCGTCAGCCATTCGAGGTCGCGCAGCCGCGCCGGATCGTCTCCGGCGCGCCAACGGATCGTCAGCGGCGCAGGGATCATGCCGACTCCGTCCCGACTTCGTCGCCGGCGGCGGCCGCTCGCCGGGGCGCCGGCCACAGCAGCACGGCGCAGCTGGCCGGCAGCATCCAGCCGGTCTCGGTGCACGGCGATACCACGCCCGCGCCGCCGTAGTCCGGATGCTCGCTCGCCCACAGCACCGTCCATTGCTCGCTGCGCTCGCACGCGAGCAGCGGCTCCGAGCCGGCAATCGACGGTTGCTGCGGGCCCAGGTTCACGATCAGCAGCAGCTCGCGGCCAGGGCCGGCCCAGCGCAAGACGAACGCATGCTCGCCCAGCACCGCGCCGTCGACCGATTCGCGCGACTGCGCTGCGAGCGCCGGCTCCTCGCGGCGCAGCCGCAGCAGGTCGCGGTGCAGCCGATACAGCGGACTGCCGGCGGCTTCGCCGATGTCGAGCCGGCATGCGGCGAACGTACCGGGATCGGCCGGATCCGGAATCGCCTGCTGTGCGCGCGGGTCGGCGTAAGTCGGGAACTGCGCGACGAACCGGCGCCGTCCGTCGCGGACCTGGCGGGCCAGCTGCGGCGTGTGGTCGGCGAAGAAGTTGAATCGCTGCGCTGCCCCGTACTCCTGGCCCATGAACAGCATCGGCGTCTGCGGCGCCAGCAGCAGCAGCGCGGTCAGCGCGCGCACCTGCGGCAGGCTGCCGCGGTGCGTGCAGCGTTCGCCCCACATCGTGTTCGCGACCTGGTCGTGGTTCTGCAGGTAGTGAACGAAGCAGTGCGCGGGCTCGCTGCGCACGCGCGTACCGCGCCGCTGGCGCTGCCAGCGGTAGTACTGGCCCTGGAACAGGAAACCGTGCCGGATCGCCGACACCAGCTCCTGCGGGCTGCCCTCGTAATCCTGCAGATACGCCTCGCGCAGGCCGGTCAGCGCAACGCGCGCGGCGTGATGGAAGTCGTCGTTCCACATCGCATCCAGGCCGAACCCGCCGTGCTCGACCGGGGCCAGGCAGCGCAGGTCCTGCGGCTCGTTCTCGGCGATCAG
>DATLGW010000479.1:0-2843 GCA_035540315.1 Burkholderiaceae bacterium
GTTCACGGGCATCCTCGCGCCCGTCGGCACGCCGCAGGACGTGCTGTCGCGGCTTCACGAAGGGCTCGAGAAGGCGCTCGCGGACAAGGCGGTGGTCGAGCGCTTCGAGGCGCTCGGCGCAGAGGCGCGCGCGATGTCGCCGCAGCAGTTCACCGCGTACCTGAAGGCGGAGTACGACAAGTGGACGCCGGTGATCCGCAAAGCGGACGTCAAGGCGAACTGACCGGCACGAGCGGGACACGATGGCCAGACGCGTCAGCATCTACGTCGAGGGGTTCGGGCACAAGAACCCGATCCCGGCGGCTTGCCGGATCGGCGACCTGGTCTACTCGGGCAGCATCCAGGGCACCGACTCCGCCACCGGCCGCTACGGCGACACGCTCGAGCAGCAGTGCCGCCTGATGTTCGACAACCTGCGCCGGATCGTCGAGGCTGCAGGCGGCTCGACTGCCGACGTGATCCGCGTGACGGTATGGATGCGCGACCGCACGCAGCGCGCGGCACTGAACGGTCCGTGGCTCGAGATGTTTCCGGACGCTGGTTCGCGGCCCGCTCGACACACGATGAACGGCGCCCTCGACGGCGACAAGCTCGTCGAATGCGACTTCGTCGCAGTGCTGGATCGCTGACGCCGGAGTCCGGGATGCCCCAGTACTTCGAGTTCGACCCGAACCCGCGCCCGCCGCGCAGCGCGCTGCCCCCGCGCAGTTGCGATTCGCAGTTCCATGTGTTCGGGCCACCCGATCGTTATCCGGTCCGGCCCGGCGCCGCCTATCAGATGCCGAGCGCGACGGTCGACAAGGCGCTCGCGATGCACCGCGTGCTCGGCATCGAGCGCGGCGTGATCGTGCAGTCGACGACCTACGGCGCCGATCACCAGGTGGTGCTCGACGGGCTCGCTGCGGCCGGGCCGGATTATCGCGGCTGCGCGAACGCCGCGGTGCTCGCCGAGCGCGACGACGCTTACCTCGCCCGTCTGCACGATGCCGGCGTCCGAGGCGCCCGCTTCTCCCGGCAGAGCCTGGGCATTGCGCTGTCGGACCAGCAGCTGGCGCGATCGCTCGCGCGGGTTCGGGAGCTGGGGTGGTACGCGAAGATCCAGCCGGAGGCCGACGGCATTGCGCAGAACATCGCGCCGTTCGAGCACCTCGAGATCCCGGTGCTGCTCGATCACATGGGACGTCCCGATCCCGCCCTCGGCGCCGACGATCCGAGCCTGCGCAAGGTCGTCGAGCTGCTGAAGCGCGGCAACTTCTGGGTGATGCTGTCGTTGTCGGAGAAGATCTCGCGCAGCGGCCCCCCGTGGGACGACGTGGTGCCGATTGCACGCGCGCTGATCGAGGCGGCGCCCGACCGTTGCGTCTGGGCGAGCGACTGGCCGCACCCGGTGTCGACGAAGCAGCCGCCGAACGAGGGCGATCTGCTCGACCTGCTGGAGCGGTTCGCGCCGGATCCGGCGCTTCGGAAGCGGATCCTGGTCGACAATCCGGCGCGACTGTTCGGCTTCGCTTAGCCGCAATCGACGCCGGCCGATTCGCACCGAACCGGTCTGCTGCGCCGCTGCGCGATCGACGGGATCTTCAGCGACCGCTCGCGGGCGCCGGCAGGCGCGGCGCGACCACGATGGCGTCACAGCACTGGCAGACCACGTCGCCAGCCGCAATCGGGTTCTCGCACTCCGGGCACTTCGGGAGCGCCTCCAGCGATTCCAGCTTGTCGTCGTCGGCGAGACGATCGATTGAATCGATTCCCATGGGGCACCTCCACCTGTTGCGTTCCATGGAGCAACGACAGTGCCTGCGAGCGATTCAACGGCTGGTGCCGCGAGGATGCGGAACTGTCGCAGACGCTCGGCATCCGTAGATCCCGCTGTCGCCTCTGTGCCACTGCAGCGTGATGCACGGTCGCCGGCTTCGCTAAATTCGCGCGCTCAGGAACGGAGGATGACGATGATCGAGTGGTTGGCGCTGGGGCTGCTGGGTGCGACGCTGGGGGCAGTCATCTGGTGCGCACTGTTCGTGCGACGAAAGCCGCCCGGCGATTCCACCGAGGCCGCGATGTCGCATTCGTCGACCCTGACGTCCGATCGCTGACGAGCGGAGCCGATCGCATGTTGCTCGAAATCGCGGTGCTGGTTGCCTGCGTGTTCGTTCTCGTGGCGCTGGCCACGATTGCGTCCGACCACTGATCCCGTCCCGGGGATCGCTCGCGGCGGCGATTGCGTCAGCGCGTCCCGCGTCGCATCAGCGGAATGCAGTAGCGCGAGTCGTACAACACATGGCCGGGCAGGCATTCCCAGCCGCCTGACGCGGTCAACTGCGCGTTGCGAGGGATCGTCGCAGGCACGCAGCGATCGCCGTCGAGTCGGCTGCCTTGCGGACAGTCGGGCGCGCGCGGTTGCGCCGAAGCAACCGGCGCGGATCGGGCGGGCGACTGCGGCTCGCACCAGTCGCCGACGCGTCGATAACCGGGGATGCAGGTCCAGCCTTCGGCATCGAGGTACGGGACCGCGTTCGGCGGAATGCCGCGCCGCGCCGTGCCCGACGGCGCGGCCAGCGAGGGTGCGCCCGAGGCATCCCGGCCCGAGCGCACGGCGGCGACCGGATCCGACGCCGTTGCCGGCCGCGCGGATCCGCCCGCCGTGCCGGCCACGCGATCCGTGGCTGCGCCAGATCGCATCGCTGCGAGATGCGTTGCGACGCAGCGGATATAGGCGCGCGAGTCTTCGCTTCGTTGCAGGCTGGCACACGCGGCTTGCACGGCTTGCTGTTCGCGCTGCGACAACCCAAGCGCGCTTTCCTGCCGCGGTTGAGGCGATGCTGCCGCGCTTGCTGCAGTCGCGG
>DATLGW010000480.1:0-4402 GCA_035540315.1 Burkholderiaceae bacterium
GCAGCTCCAGCTCCACGCCCAAGGTCAGCGGCTGCGACGCCTTGAAAGCCTCCAGCGGCATCAGAGATCCTTTCGCGCGCTGCCTTCGCCGGCGGCGAGCAGCGCGAGCCGCGTCGCGAACGGGCCGAGCAGATCGAGCAGCAGCACCATTGCGCTGAGCGCCGCGACCGCCTCCGCGCCGAGCGAAAATCCGTACACGCGGCTGTGCTCGGCCAGCAGGATCGGCAGCGCCGACAGCGGCGCGAGCGCGAGCCCGGTCAGCGCACCCTTGCGCAGCGTCGTGCCGCTCGGGCGCGCGAGCGCCGCGGCAAGGCCGACCTTGGTCAGCAGCCGGATCAGCAGCAGCAGCGTGCCCGCGACGAAGCCGCCGATCACGGCAGCCAGCGTCAGCAGCGACGCGGCGAACACGAACAGGAACAGCGCCAGCAGATCGGCGACCAGCCCGAAGCCGCGCTCTGCCAGCGTGGTCGGCGAGCTGCGCAGCCTCAGCGTCAGTCCGAACGCGAGCGCGGCCAGCAGCGGCGACAGCGTCAGCGCGTCGGCGAGCGTCGTCAGCAGCGCGACCGCAACGGCGAGCAACGCCGGCGCGCTGCGGCGCGTGCCCGCGACCCGAACCAGCAGCCACGGCGTCAGCAGTCCGAATGCGCAGCCGGCCGCGCTCGAAGCCAGCAGCACGGTCACGCTGGTCCACGCGGCAATCGTCCAGTCGCCGGCGGCGAGGTACGAATGCCCGATCAGCATCTTCAGCACGACCATCGACACGACGACGTTGATCGCGGTCAGATGCATGATCCGGTCGGTCAGCTGACCGGCGGCGTTGGCCTCGAGCGTCACGCGCAACACGGCGACCGGCGATGAAGCCGCGCACAGTGCGCCGATCACCAGCGAATCATGGTCGCTCAGCCCCAGCGCGATCATCGCCGCGTACGAGGCGGCAAAGGTCGCGAGCGACTCGAGCACGCCGGTCAGCAGCAGCATCGGGTTGTGCCTGAACCACGACAGGTTCACGCGGCAGCCCAGCTCGAACAGGAACAGGCCGAGCGCGACGTAGGCCGCCAACGTGACGGCCGGCGTGGCGGTTGCGCCGACCGCAGCGCCGAATGCCGGCAGCGGCAGCTGTCCGTAGGCGAATCCGACCATCGCGTAACTGGCCAGCCGGGGCACTGCGAGTCGCCGGAACAGCAGCTCTGCAGTCAGCCACGCGAACGCCAACGCCGCCGGCCAGACGGCGTTGGTCAACGAGGCGACGATGTCGGCATTCATCCCTGCGGGTCGGCAGCGGCGCCGGAGACGGCGCGACGTTGGCCGGTCGCTGCCGCAGGGGCGGGGGCGCCGGCTAAGATGGCGGCTCCGAGGATGCAAGGCACCCAGCAATGTCCGAGCCCGAAGTGTCCGAGCGCCGGCGCGGCGAGCCCGATCGATCTGCGCCGGAGCGCCTGTGGAGCCCGTCGCAGCAGCGCGTTCGCCAGGCTGCGATCACCGGCTACCTGAGCTGGCTCGCTGCCGAAAAGGGGCTGCGCTTCGACGGCTACGAAGCGCTGTGGCAGTGGTCGGTCACGCAGATCGAGGCCTTCTGGCAGTCGATCTGGGAGTGGGGCGGCGTGATCAGTCATTCGCCTTACCGGGCGGTGCTCGAGCGGCGCGTGATGCCCGGCGCGCGCTGGTTCGACGGCGCGACGCTGAACTACGCCGAGCACATGCTCGCTCGCGCGCGCGCTGCCGAAGCGGCGACCCGGCCGGCGCTGGTGTTCCGTTCCGAGCGCGTGCCGCGACTCGAATGGACGTGGGCCCAGCTTGCCGAGCGCACCGGCGCGCTCGCCGCGACGCTGCGGCGGCTGGGCATCGGGCGCGGCGATCGGGTCGTCGCCTATCTGCCGAACATTCCCGAGTCGGTCGTCGCGCTGCTTGCCACGGCAAGCGTCGGCGCGATCTGGTCGAGCTGCTCGACCGACATGGGGCCGGTGGGCGTGCTCGACCGGTTCCGACAGATCGAGCCGAAGCTGCTGATCGCGGCAGACGGCCATCGATACGGCGGCAAGGACTTCGACCGGCGCGCGATCATCGCGCAGCTCGCCGACGGGCTGCCGCAACTCGGACACCTGATCGTGGTCCCGTACCTGGGCGATTCGTCGTCGGCTCGGGACGTGCCGCTGTCCGATGAGGCGCGTCGCCGGGTCGCGCTGATCGGGTTCGAGCAGGCGATCGCGCAACCGGCGCCGCCGCAGTTCGACGCAGTGCCGTTCGACCATCCGCTGTGGGTCGTCTACTCGTCGGGAACGACCGGAATGCCCAAGCCGATCGTTCACGGGCACGGCGGTGTGCTGATCGAGATGATCAAGGGCATGCGGCTGCACCTGGACGTGGGCGCCGACGACCGCTTCTTCTGGTTCTCGTCGACCAACTGGATCATGTGGAACCTGTGGGTGTCGACGCTGATCGCAGGCAGCACGATACTCCAGTTCGACGGCAATCCCGGCCATCCGGACCTGGGCACGCTGTGGCGGTTCGCGGCCGAAGAGCGTGCGACGTTCTTCGGCACCAGCCCGGCGTTCATCGGGTTGTGCATCAAAAACGACGTGCGGCCGCGCGAGCAGCACGACCTGTCGGCGGTGCGAACGCTCGGATCGACCGGATCGCCTCTGACGGCGGAGCAGTATCGATGGACCTACCGCAACGTCGGCGAGGATCTGCACCTCGCGTCGATCTCCGGCGGCACCGATCCGGGCGCGGCATTCGTCGGCGCCTGTCCGGTGTTGCCGGTCTATGCGGGCGAGATGCAGTGCCGATGCCTGGGAGCGGCAGTGGCCGCGTTCGACGACGAGGGGCGGCCGGTGTTCGACGAGGTCGGCGAGCTGGTCGTCACCGAGCCGATGCCGTCGATGCCGCTGTATTTCTGGGGCGATCGCGACGGGCGCCGGTACCACGACAGCTACTTCGACACCTGGCCGGGCGTCTGGCGACACGGCGACTGGATCCGGCTGATCCCCCGGTCGGAGTCGGTGACGTCGGTGATCTACGGCCGCAGCGACTCGACGATCAATCGCCACGGCATCCGGATGGGCACCAGCGAACTGTACCGGGTGGTCGACGAGTTCCCCGAGGTTCTCGACTCGCTGGTCATCGACCTCGAGTACCTGGGCCGGCCGTCGTTCCTCGCGCTGTTCGTCGTGCTGCGACACGCGAAGAGCGCCGATGTGGTCGACCCGCAGCTCAAGCGCCGCCTGATCGAGGCGATCCGCACTCGGCTGTCGGCTCGGCACGTCCCCGACGACGTGTTCGCGATCCCCGAGGTCCCGCGAACGATGTCGGGCAAGAAGCTGGAGGTGCCGGTCAAGAAGATCCTGCTCGGCCAGCCGGTCGAGCGCGCGGTCAACCGCGATGCGATGGCCAATCCGGCCAGCATCGACTGGTTCGTCGAGTTCGCGCGCCGCCGAGGCTGACGCCGCTGCGATCGCCCCATCCGATCGGGCCAATCGTGAACTGATTGGCGAGCCCGCGGCGCGGCAACTGCTACAGTCCGGGCGACGCGGCGGCCTGCGGCCGCCGGCATCATGCAGCGGAGGGGACTTCGGTGGTTGCGGGATTGATTGCGGCAGCGCTGGCCGCGCTGGTGCTGACCGGTTGCGCGTCGGTCGCGCCGGATCGCGTCGGGCCGCCCGCAGCATCGATCGCGCCGTTCGCATCGCTGGCGCCGGTGCCCACGGTGGCGACGGACAGCGGCCCTGCCTCGGTCGGCGCAGCGGCCGGCGGGTGGGTGCCGTGGCAGCTGCATCCGAAAAAGGCTCGGACCCGGTACTCGCTGGTCAGCGTCGACGGTCGCAGCGCGCTGCGTGCCGACGCCGACAGCTCGGCCTCCGGCATGGTGCAGGCGCTCGATGCGGATCCGGCAGTCACGCCGGTGCTGGCGTGGAGCTGGCGGGTCGACCGGCTGATCGAAGGCGCAGACAGCGCCGATCGTCATGCGGACGATTCGCCGGTGCGCGTGATGATCGCGTTCGACGGCGACGTCGGGACGCTGCCGTTGAAGGAGCGGATGCTGTTCGAGCGGGTCGCGCTGTTCGGCGGGCGGCCGCTGCCTTACGCGACGCTCGCGTACATCTGGGACAACGACAAGCCGGTCGGCACGATCGTGCCGAACCCGCACACGTCGCGGATCCAGAAGATCGTCGTCGCCAGCGGACCGCAGGGACTGCACCGTTGGCAGTCGTACCAGCGCGACATCGTCAGCGACTACCGGCGCGCATTCGGATCCGCTCCCGGTCGCGTCACTGCGGTGGCGGTGATGACCGATACCGACAACACGCGCACACGGGCGACCGCCTTTTACGGCGACATCCAGCTGATGCCGCGTCCGCTGCAGGCCGGCGTCGGCGGCGGCCCGCCCTGAGAGATTCAGCCGGCG
>DATLGW010000481.1:0-2532 GCA_035540315.1 Burkholderiaceae bacterium
GCAGGAAGACGCGTCATGGCAGTCGCCCATTCGATCAAGAAGCAGCGCCCGGCGGACACCGCGCAGATTAGCGAGGCGGAGCGGCAGGTCCGCCGCGATCTGGCCGCCGCGTATCGGCTGGCGTACCGGCACGGCTGGGACGACCTGATCTACACCCACATCTCGGCGCGGGTGCCGGGCACGCACGACGCGTTCCTCGTCAACGCGTTCGGGCTGTGTTTCGAGGAGATCACCGCCTCGAACCTGGTGAAGATCGACATCGACGGCACGATCATCGGCGAATCGGAGTATCCGGTGAATGCCGCGGGCTTTGTCATCCACGGCGCGATCCACAAGGCGGTGCCGGAAATCATGTGCGTGATGCATCTGCACACGCAGGCCGGCATCGCGGTGTCGGCGATGGAGGACGGACTGTTGCCGCTGTCGCAGCATGCGATGCGGTTCCACGGGCGCATCGGCTATCACGAGTTCGAGGGGATCGCGCTGTCGGCGGACGAGGAGAAGCGGCTGGTCGGCGATCTCGGTCGGCATCGCGTGATGATCCTGCGCAACCACGGTCTGCTGACCTGCGGCGAAACGGTCGCCGAGGCGTTCGTCTACATGTATTACCTGGAGATGGCGTGCAAGATCCAGATCGCGGCGATGGCGGCGCAGCGGCTGCACCTGCCCACGCCGAAGATCCCGGATCTCACCGCCAGCCAGTTCGCAGAGGATGCCGATCCGCCGGGCAGCCGGGAGTGGCCGGCGATGCTGCGCCGGCTGGACCGGGAGTGTCCCGAGTACCGGAATTAGTCCACCGGGTCGGCCGCGGATGCCCCTGATTTGGATGATGACGTGCCTGCGATCTAGTGCAGCGTTTGCGATCATCGTCGGCAGGGCGGCTGAGGGGTTTGGCACGAATGAATTTCGGCGGCAAGCGGCGCGTCGTTCTGATCGATGATTCGGGCGCGCTCGAACCGGCGCTCGGGATCGTGCTCCAGCAAGCGGGCTGCGAGACGCAGCGAGCAGGCGGTACTGTGGACGTCGCCGAAGTGTGCAAATTCTCGCCGGACGCGATCCTGGTCGATCTGGCCAGTGGCCGCGGTCCGGATGGTCTGGATGCCGTACGCCGATTGCGGGAAATGCCTGATCTGAATCACGTGGTGATCGCGGGGCTGACCGAGCCTCTCGCACCGTCAGCACTGGAGGCGGCCCGCTCGGCCGGCTGCGCCCGACTGTTCTTCAAACCGATCGATGCCGACGAGGTGGCGAAGTTCATGCTTTCGATCGACCGGCGCAGGCACGTCGTGAACGACTGGCCTGTGGAGCGCGAGCGCCGGGCGACGATGGATCGCGGCTAACGCAGCAGCCACACCAGCCCCATCGGCAACACTTCGATGTAGGTGACCATCAGCAGCACCACCAGGCTCGCCGCGAACAGCGGCATCAGCGCGATGCTGATCGGCCCGATGCCCACGCCGGCGATGCGCCCCGCGACGAAAAGCGTGCCGCCCACCGGCGGGCTGTACAGCCCGATCGCGAGGTTGCACGTCATCAGCAGCCCGAGGTGCACCAGGTCGACGCCGTAGGCGCGCGCGAGCGGCACCAGGATCGGTGCGGTCAGGATCAGCGCCGGGATCGGCTCGAGGAAGATGCCGAGCACGAGCAGCACGACGTTGATCAGCAGCAGGAACACCCACTTGTTGCCGGCGACTTCCTGGACCAGCGCGGTGATCTGCGCCGGGATCTGCTCGACGGTGATCAGCCAGCCGAGCGCGGCGGTCGCGCCGATCACGACCATCACGACCGCGCTGGTGATGAACGCGTTCAGGAACAGCTCGGGCAGATCGTCCCATTTCAGGTCGCGGTACAGCGCCATCGACACCAACAGGCCATAGACGACCGCGACCGCGGCCGATTCGGTCGGCGTGAAGAACCCGGTCCAGATGCCCCCGAGAATGATCACCGGCATCAGCAGCGCCGGGAACGCGCCGAGGAATGCCCGCCCGATCTCCGCAAGCGATGCGCGCTCGCCGCCCGCGTCCCAGCCACGCACGCGGCCGTAGTAAACGCACACCAGCATCAGCGCGCCACCGAACAGCGCACCCGGCACGATGCCCGACAGGAACAGGTCGCGCACCGACGCGCCGGCGACGAAGCCGTAGACGAGCATCGGGATCGACGGCGGGATGATCACCGCGAGCGTGCCGGCACACGCGACCAGCGCAGCGGCGAACGGCTTTGGATAACCGCGGTTGATCATCGCCGGGATCATCACCGAGCCGACTGCGGCCGCGCCGGCGATCGCCGAGCCCGACACGCCGCCGAACAAGAGGCACGATGCGACGGTGACCACGCCCAGGCCGCCGGGCAGGAAGCCGAACAGCGTGCGCGCGAACGTCATGATCCGCTGCCCGACGCCCCCGCGCGACAGCAGCTCGCCCGCCACGATGAACAGCGGCACCGCGATCAGGATGAACGGCTCGACTCCGCCGATGTAGGTCAGCAGAATCGATTCGAGCGGATGCCCGAGGCCCTTCCAGACGATGTAGC
>DATLGW010000482.1:0-10017 GCA_035540315.1 Burkholderiaceae bacterium
GTGTTCTGGGCCTGCGGAGTCACGCCGCAGGCGGCGGTGATGGCCGCGCGCCCGGAGTTCTGCATCACGCATGCGCCCGGCTGCATGCTGGTCACCGACCGCCTGAACGAGCAACTGGCGACGTAGCGACGGCTGCGGTCGCGATCGCTTGCCGAATTCCCACCCGAGGAGGAGCCCCCGATGAAGAAACCGTCCGCCCTGACGATCGCGCTCGGCTGCTGCGCGTTCGTCGCCGCCAGCGCGCTGGCGCAGACCCAGTCGCTGCCGAAAACCCACCTGCGCGTGGTCGGCTCGATCTCGAGCCTGCCGCAGTACAAGGAATACGAGGTGCCGTTCTGGACCAAGCAGCTGAACGAGCGCTCGGGCGGCGCGATCACTGCCGAGATCCGCGGCTTCAACGAAATGGGACTGAAGGGGCCCGAGGTGCTGCGCCTGATGGGACAGGGCGTGATGGAGATCGGTTCGACGGTGATTTCGTATCTCGCCGCCGACGATCCGGCCAACGAGATGGTCGATCTGGCCGGACTGTTGCCGGACGTCGCGACCGCCCGTGCGGTCACCGAGTCGACGCGTCCAGTCTACGACAAGCTGTACCGCGAGAAGTTCGGGGTCGAGCTGCTCGGGTTCGGCACGTATCCGGCGCAGGTGCTGTTCTGCAACGGCGAGATCAAGGGCCTGCAGGACGTGCGCGGCAAGAAGGTCCGCGTCGCCGGGCGCTCGCTGTCCGAGCTGCTCGAGGCGCTGGGCGCGACGCCGGTCACGATGTCGTTCGGCGAGGTGGTGCCGGCGCTGCAGAATCGCACCGTCGACTGCGCGATCACCGGCTCGCTGTCGGGCAACCTCGCGAAGTGGCACGAGGTGACAACCCACCTGCTGGCGCTGCCGCTGTCGTGGAACCAGATCGTCTATGCAGTCAACGCGAAGACGTGGAACGGCTACAAGCCCGAGGTGCGCGCGTTCATCGGCAAGGAGATCCAGAGGCTCGAGAAGGACGTTTGGGATGCGGCCGACACCTTCACGCAGCAGGGCTACGAGTGCAACGCCGGGACCGACAAGTGCACGATGGGCCAGAAAGGCAAGATGACCGTTGTGCAGCCGTCGGCCGCGGACCGCGAGTTGTTGCGCAAGATCGTCAACGAGACGACGCTGCCGAAGTGGGCGGCCCGCTGTTCGGCGCAGTGCGTGGCCGACTTCAACGCGACCGTGGGCAAGCTGACCGGCGTGCAGGCGCGCAGGTAGGCCGATTGCGCATCGTTGCCCGAGGCGTCGCGACCGGACGCGATCGGTGACTGCCGCTGCGGTCGTGCAGCCGCTGCCGGTTCGCTGGCTCGATGCCGCATTGCGCGGGCTGCGCCCGGCGGCGCGCGTTGCGGCGATCGCCGGCGGCGCGCTGCTGCTGGCGGCCGCGGTGCTGGTGTCGTTCGACGTGCTCGCGCGCAAGTTCCTGAACTGGTCGCTCGGCGGCGCCGACGAGCTGTCCGGCTATGCGTTCGCGATCGGCACTGCCTGGTCGTTCGCGTTCGTCGTGCTCGAGCGCGGCAACGTGCGCGTCGATGCGCTGTACCTGCGACTGCCGGCGAGCGCGCGCAGCTGGCTGGATCTGGCCGCGCTGGCCGCGTTGGCGACGTTCGCCGGCCTGATCGTGCGCTGGGGCGGCGACGTGATGGCGCGCAGCGTCGCGCTGGCGGCTCGGTCGAACAGCGCGCTCGCAGTGCCGCTCGCGATTCCGCAGTCCGTCTGGTGGGCCGGTTATGCGCTGTTCCTGGCGACTCTGATCGTGCTGTTCGCGCGGGTCGCGCTGGCGCTGGCGGCCGGCGACCATGCGGCGGTCGCGCGGCTGGCGGGCGCGCGCAGCGCGACCGACGATGCGCAGCACGAGATCGAGCTGGCGCACGCGCGCGCGGCCGAGCAGGTCCAGCCCGATTCCCGCACCCAGCTGCGATGATCGCGACGTCGCTCGTGTTGCTGCTGGCGCTGATGGCGCTGGCGATCCCGGTGGCCGCGACGCTGGGCGTTCTCGGGCTGCTGCTCGATTCGCTGTTCGGCTTCCTGCCGCTGTCGCGCGCTGCCGGCGAGATCGCCTGGTCGTCGAGCAACGAGTTCCTGCTGGTCGCGCTGCCGCTGTTCATCATGCTCGGCGAGATCCTGCTGCGTTCGGGGATCGCCGAGAAGATGTATGCGGCGCTGGTCAAATGGCTGTCGTGGCTGCCGGGCGGGCTGATGCACTCGAACATCGCGTCGTGCGCGCTGTTCGCCGCGTCGTCGGGATCGAGCGTCGCGACCGCCGCGACCGTCGGCACGGTCGCGCTGCCGCAGGCGCGCCGCTACGGCTACGACGAGCGGCTGTTCCTCGGCACGCTGGCGGCCGGCGGTACGCTCGGCATCCTGATCCCGCCGTCGATCAACATGATCATCTATGCGGTGCTGACGAACACGTCGGTGCCGAAGCTCTACCTCGCGGGCATCGTGCCCGGCATCCTGCTGGCGCTCGGCTTCATGGGCATCGTGCTCGCCGCGTGCCTGCTGCGCCCGTCATGGGGCGGCACTGCGATGCGCGCGACGCTGCACGAGTGTTTCGCCGGGCTGGTGCACCTGGTGCCGCCGATCGGCATCTTCCTGGTCGTCGTCGGCTCGATCTACGCCGGCATCGCGACCCCGACCGAGGCCGCATCGCTCGGCGTGCTCGCCGGGCTCGCGTTGGCGGCGTGGAGCCGGCGGCTGTCGTGGCGAATGATGCGCGAGGTGCTCGAGGGCACGATGCGCACGACCGGCATGGTGATGCTGATCATCGTCGCCGCATATTTCCTGAACTTCGTGATGTCCGGCATCGGGCTGACCGACAAGCTGACCGGCTTCATCCAGGGCCTGGGCCTGTCGAAGTGGCAGATGCTGCTGGTCGTGATCGCGTTCTACCTGGTGCTCGGCTGCTTCATGGAGACGCTGTCGATGATGATCACGACGATCCCGATCGTCGCGCCGGTGATGTTCGCGCTCGGCTTCGATCCGGTCTGGTTCGGCATCATGATCATCCTGCTGATCGAGACCGCGCTGATCACCCCGCCGGTGGGGCTGAACCTGTTCGTCGTGCACAACCTGCGCAGCAGCGGCGCGTTCAACGACGTGATTGCCGGCGCGGCGCCGTTCGTGATCGCGATGCTGGCGATGCTCGCGCTGCTGACGCTGTATCCGAGCCTGGCGTTGTGGCTGCCGGGGCTGTTCGAATGAGCGCGGTGCAACACATTTCGGAGCCGAAACGATGAGCGACCTGCAATTCGACTGCGATGACGGCGGCCATCGGCAGCGCGTGACGCTCGCTGACGGGCCGCTGGTGATCGCCGGGTGGACCGGCCGCGATGCGGCGGCGGTCGAGCATCACATCGCCGAGCTCGAGCGGCTCGGCGTGCCGCGTCCATCGTCGGTGCCGCTGTACTACCGGGTCGCACGCAGCCTGCTGACGCAGTCGGCCGAGATCGAGGCGCTCGGGCCCGACAGCTCGGGCGAGGCCGAGCCGGTGCTGCTGCGGATCGGCGGGCGCTGGTGGCTGACTGTCGGCTCGGATCACACCGACCGGCGGGTCGAGGCGTATTCGGTCGCGGTGTCGAAGCAGATGTGCGCGAAGCCGCTCGCCGGCGTCGCCTGGCCGCTCGAGCGGATTGCCGGTCATGCCGATTCGCTGCGATTGCGGTCGCAGGTGCACGAGCATGGGCGCTGGGCGACGTATCAGCAGGGCACGCTGGCGTCGATCCGACCGCTGCCGCAGCTGATCGCCGGGTTGCCGCTGGGCGGGCCGCCGCCGGACGGCACCGTCGTGTTCTGCGGCACGCTGATCGTGCACCCCGACGCGCAGGGCAACGGCGTGAGGCCGGCCTCACGCATGCGGCTCGAACTCGAGGATCCGCGGACGGGGGCAACGATCTCGCACGAATACGCGGTTCGCGCGTTGCCGATCGTCTCGTGACGCAACATCGGCACTCGCCGGGCGAACGCCTGATGAAAGCCCATGTCTGCCGCCGGTACGGCGGACCCGAAGTCATCGAACTGGCGGACGTTCCGAAGCCCGTGCCCGCAGACGACGATGTGCTGGTGAGGATCCGCGCGACGACGGTCACTGCCGCTGACTGGCGCGTCCGCACGCTCGAGGTGCCGAGAGGCTTCGGGCTGTTCGCGCGCCTCGCGCTCGGAATCACCGGTCCGCGCCAGCCGATCCTGGGCACCGAGCTGGCAGGCACCGTCGAAGCCGTCGGCAAGGGGGTGACGCGGTATCGTGCCGGCGACGCGGTTTTTGCGTTTTCCGGAGTTCGGATGGGCTGCCACGCCGAATACCGTGTCGTGCCGCAGAGCGGGCCGATCGCGAAAAAGCCCGAAGCGCTGTCGTTCGAGGAAGCCGCGGCGCTGCCGTTCGGCGGCCATGCGGCGCTGCATTTTCTGCGGCAGGCCAAGCTGAAAGCCGGGGAGCGGATCCTCGTCGTCGGTGCGTCGGGAAGCGTCGGTACGGCGATGGTGCAGCTCGCGAAGCATCGGGGCGCCGAGGTCACCGGCGTCACGAGCACGCGAAATCTCGAGCTGGTCGTATCGCTCGGCGCCCACAGGGTCATCGACTATACGAAGCAGGACTACGCGGCCGGCGGCCAGACGTGGGACGTCATCGCCGACACCGTCGGCGCCATCTCGTCCGCAGATGGACAGAAGGCGCTTTCGAACGGCGGTCGCTTCCTGGCGATCGCGGGTGATCTGTCCGCTTTGCTGGCGGCGCTCCGGGCCAAGATCGCGGGCAGCAACCGGGTCATCGCAGGCCCTGCCGAAGAGCGAGTCGCCGACTTCCATCACCTGGTCGAACTGGCTGCCGGCGGCGTGCTCAGACCCGTGATCGACACGGTCTACCCGTTTGCGCAAATGCGCGAAGCGCATCGGTACGTCGAGACCCGTCGCAAGCGGGGCAGCGTGGTAGTTAGCCTATCGGAAACGAGCCAATGAATCGGCGCAAGCGTTTCATCGGGCTGCTGCAGCTCGAGACCCGATTCCCGCGGCTGCACGGCGACATCGGCAATCCGGCGACCTTCGATTTCCCGGTGCGCATCGCGGTTGTCGCCGGCGCTGCCGCAACGCTGGCGGTACACGGCGACCGGGTCCGCCTGCTCGGCGCGTTCGTCGCGACCGGTCGACAGCTCGTCGCCGATGGCGCGGTCGCGATCACGACCAGCTGCGGCTTCCTCGCGCCGTTGCAGCGCGTGCTCGCTGCTGCGCTGCCGGTGCCGGTCGCGACGTCGCCGCTGCTGCAGGTGCCTTGGCTCGCGCCGCTGCTGCCGCCGTCGCGGCGCGTCGGCGTGGTGACGATCGATGCCGACGCGCTCGGCGCGGATGTGCTAACGGCGGCCGGCGCGCCCGCCGATACGCCGGTCGTCGGGCTACCCCGCGACGGCGAGCTCGCGACGACGGTGTTCGAGGATCGCGAAACACTCGATGCGGCGCGTGCGCAGGCCGAGGTCGTCGAAGCCGGATACGCGCTGCAGAGGCGATTTCCCCAAGTCGGCGCGATCGTGCTTGAATGCACGAACCTTCCGCCGTACCGCCGCGCGCTCGCCGAGGCGACCGGGCTACCGGTGTTCGATTCGACGACGCTGCTCGAGTGGCTGTGGCGCGGCGCCGCGGCGGCATCCGTTGCAATTGCGCGACCCCGATGAGCGACACCGGTCCGAGCGAAACGCACGACGGCAGCTGGCAGTTCTGGGTCGACCGCGGCGGCACGTTCACCGACGTCGTCGCCCGCCGTCCCGACGGCACGCTGGCAACGACGAAGCTGCTGTCGGACAACCCCGAGCAATATCCCGATGCCGCTGTCGAAGGAATCCGCCGTCTGCTCGGGCTGCGCGATTCCGAGCCGATCGATGCTGCGCGGATCGACGCAGTGAAGATGGGCACGACCGTCGCGACCAACGCGCTGCTCGAGCGCAAGGGCGAGCCGCTGCTGCTGGTGGTCACGCGCGGCTTTCGCGATGCGCTGCGGATCGCGTACCAGAACCGGCCGCGGCTGTTCGAGCGGCAGATCGTGCTGCCGGAGATGCTGTATCGCGACGTCGTCGAGGTCGACGAGCGGATCGGCGCCGACGGCGAGGTCGTCGCCGCGCTCGACGAGGCCGCCGCGCGCACGGCGATGCAGCGCGCGTACGATTCGGGGCTGCGCGCGGTCGCGATCGTGCTGATGCACGGTTACCGCTATCCGCAGCACGAACAGCGGCTCGAGGCGATCGCGCACCAGATCGGCTTCGAGCAGGTGTCGGTGTCGCACCGCGTGTCGCCGATGATCAAGTTCGTCGCCCGCGGCGACACGACCGTCGTCGACGGCTATCTGTCCCCGGTGCTGCGCCGCTACGTCGATCGCGTCGCCGGCGCGATCGCCGGCGTTCGGCTGCAGTTCATGCAGTCCAACGGCGGCCTGACCGACGCCCGCGCATTCCAGGGCAAGGACTCGATCCTGTCGGGACCCGCCGGCGGCATCGTCGGCATGGCGCGGATCAGCCAGGCGGCCGGCTTCGATCGGGTGATCGGGTTCGACATGGGCGGGACGTCCACCGACGTGTCGCATTTCGCCGGCGAGTACGAACGCGCGTTCGACACGCTGGTCGCCGGCGTCCGGCTGCGCGCGCCGATGATGAGCATCCACACGGTCGCTGCCGGGGGCGGGTCGATCCTGCATTTCGACGGCGCGCGGCTGCGGGTCGGACCCGATTCGGCCGGCGCGAATCCCGGCCCGGCGTGTTACCGGCGCGGCGGCCCTTTGACGGTGACCGACGCGAACGTGATGCTGGGCAAGATCCAGCCGGAGTTCTTCCCGCGCGTGTTCGGCCCGCGCGGCGACCAGGGACTCGACCGCGACGTCGTCGCGCAGCGTTTCGCCCAGCTCGCCGACACGATCGCTGCAGCGACCGGCCGCCGGATGACGCCGGAGGAGGTCGCGCAGGGATTCATCGACATTGCGAACGCGAACATGGCGAACGCGATCAAGCGGATCTCGGTGCAGCGCGGTTACGACGTGACCGAATACACGCTGGCCGTGTTCGGCGGCGCCGGCGGCCAGCATGCGTGCGCGGTCGCCGATGCGCTGGCGATGCCGCGCGTGCTCGCGCATCCGCTGGCCGGCGTGCTGTCGGCCTACGGCATGGGACTGGCCGAGCAGACCGCGATCCGCGAGCGTTCGGTCGAGGCGGCGCTGGACGACGCGGGATGGGTGCAGGCGCAGCGCGCGGTCGGCGAGCTCGAGGCGGCCGCGCGCGCGGCGCTCGCCGAAGGCGGCGAAGCCGCGGCGGCGGTGACGATCCGCGCGACGCTGCACCTGAAATACGAGGGCACCGACACGTCGCTGCCGGTCGCCCTCGGTTCGCGAGCCGCGATGGTCGACGAATTCGAGCGTGCCTACCGGCAGCGGTTCGCGTTCCTGCTCGAGGGCCGGCGGCTGATCATCGAGTCCTCGGTGGTCGAGGCGAGCGGCGCGCGGGCCGAGGTCGCGTATGCCGACGACGCGCCGCCGCGCGCGGGCGAGCTCGCGCCGCAGGCGGTCGTTTCGCTGTACAGCGACGGCGCGTGGCGCGAGGCGCCGCTGTACCGCCGCGAGCGGCTGGTCGCCGGCGACGCGATCGACGGCCCGGCAATCGTCGTCGAAGCCACCGCGACGACCGTCGTCGAAGCAGGCTGGCGCGCTACGATGACCGAGCGGCGCGACCTCGTGCTCGAGCGCGCGGTGCCGCGGCCGTCGCGGCGCGCGCTCGGCACCGACGCCGACCCGGTGATGCTCGAGATCTTCAACAACCTGTTCATGTCGATCGCCGAGCAGATGGGGTATCGGCTGCAGAACACCGCGCATTCGGTCAACATCAAGGAACGGCTCGATTTTTCGTGCGCGGTGTTCGACGCCGACGGGCAGCTGATCGCGAACGCGCCGCACATGCCGGTGCATCTGGGTTCGATGGGCGCCAGCGTGCAGGCGGTCATCGGCGACAACGCCGGGCAGATGCGCCCCGGCGACGTCTACGTGCTCAACGATCCGTACCGCGGCGGCACGCACCTGCCCGACGTCACCGTGATCACGCCGGTGTTTGATGCCGCCGGCGGATCGATCCTGTTCTACGTCGGCTCGCGCGGCCACCATGCCGACATCGGCGGGCTCACGCCGGGATCGATGCCGCCCGACAGCCGCGACGTCGACGACGAGGGCGTGCTGCTGACGAACTTCAAGATGGTCGAGGGCGGCCGGATCCGCGAGCGCGAACTGCGCGAGCTGCTCGCGGCGGCGAAGCACCCGGCGCGCAACCCCGAGCAGAACATCGCCGACCTGCGCGCGCAGGTCGCGGCGAACGAGAAAGGCCGCGAAGAGCTGCTGAAGATGGTCGAGCATTTCGGCCTGGACGTCGTGCATGCATACATGCGCCACGTGCAGGACAACGCCGACGCGTCGGTGCGGCGCGTGATCGGCGCGCTGCGCGACGGCCGCTTCGAGCTGCCGCTGGACAACGGCGCGCGGATCTGCGTTGCGATCCAGGTCGACCGCGATGCGCGCGAGGCGCGGATCGACTTCACCGGCACGTCGGCGCAGACACCGAACAACTTCAATGCACCGCTCGCCGTGACGATGGCGGCGGTGCTGTACGTGTTCCGCACGCTGGTCGACGACGACATCCCGATGAACGCGGGGTGCCTGAAGCCGCTGCACGTGATCGTTCCCGAAGGCTGCATGCTCAATCCGCGGCACCCGGCGGCGGTCGTCTCCGGCAACGTCGAGACGTCGATGTGCATCACGAACGCGCTGTACGGCGCGCTCGGCGTGATGGCCGCCAGCCAGTGCACGATGAACAACTTCACGTTCGGCAACGCGCGCCACCAGTACTACGAGACGATCTCCGGCGGCTCGGGCGCCGGCGGCGCGTTCGACGCCGGCGGCGCGCTGGTCGGCGGCTTCGACGGAACGTCGGTCGTGCAGACGCACATGACGAACTCGCGGCTGACGGATCCGGAGGTGCTCGAGCTGCGGTTCCCGGTGCGGCTGGACAGCTACGAGATCCGCCACGGCTCGGGCGGCGCCGGGCGCTGGCGCGGCGGCGACGGCGGGGTCCGCAAGGTCCGCTTCCTCGAGCCGATGACAGCGTCGATCCTGTCGAACAGCCGCGTCCATCCGCCGTTCGGCGCCGCCGGCGGCGCAGCGGGCGCCGTCGGCCACAACTACGTGCTGCGGCGCGACGGCGGGATCGAGCCGATCGGGCACGTCGGCCGCGCCGAGCTCGACCGCGACGACGTGTTCGTCATCGAGACGCCCGGCGGTGGAGGGTTCGGCCGCGGCTGATCGGAGCTTTCGGTGCGCCGGCTAAGATCGCGGTTTGGAAGGAGCTGCGCGATGACGATCCCGGTGCTGATCACGATGCACGATCGCGACAACGTCGCGATCGTCGGCAACGACGGCGGCCTGCCGCAAGGCACGACGCTGCCGTCGGGGCTGGTGCTGCGCGACAAGGTGCCGCAGGGCCACAAGGTCGCGCTGGTCGACATCGCCGAGGGCGAGCCGGTGCGCCGCTACGACGTCGCGATCGGCCGCGCGGCGCAGCCGATCGCTGCGGGCAGCTGGGTGCACGAGCGGCTGCTGGCGATGCCGCCGGCGCGCGCGCTCGATGCGACGCTGCCGGTCGCGACGATCCGGCCCGAGCCGATGCCCTCGCTCGAGGGCTACACGTTCGAAGGCTACCGCAACGCCGACGGCTCGGTCGGCACCCGCAACATCCTGGCGATCACGCAGACCGTACAGTGCGTCGCCGGTGTCGTCGACTATGCGGCCCGGCGGATCCGGGACGAGTTGCTGCCGCAGTATCCGAACGTCGACGACGTGGTCGCAATCGAACATGGCTACGGCTGCGGCGTCGCGATCGATGCCCGCGACGCGGTCGTGCCGATCCGCACGCTGCGCAACATCGCGCTGAATCCGAATTTCGGCGGCGAAGTGATGGTCGTGAGCCTGGGCTGCGAAAAGTTGCAGCC
>DATLGW010000483.1:0-8102 GCA_035540315.1 Burkholderiaceae bacterium
GGCCAGTACTGCGTATACGCGCTGATCTGCTGGTTCAGCAGGATCAGCGCGCCGGCGCCGATTGCCGGGCCCCAGAAATGGCCCATGCCGCCGAGGATCGTCATGATCAGCACCTCGGCCGATTTGGACCAGTAGGCGAAATCGGGAAACACGCCGCGGTTGAACAGCCCGAACAGCGCGCCGGAGACGCCGGCGAACGCGCCGGCGATGACGAACGCAGCCAGCTCGTAGCGGCGCACGTTCAGCCCGATGAAGCGCGCGCGCTCCGGGTTCTCCCGGATCACCGTCAGCATGCGGCCGAACGGCGAGTCGACGATCATCCGCAGCAGCGCGACGCATGCGGCCACGATCGCGAGCGCGAGCAGGTAGTACTGCTCGGCCACGCGCAGGTCGGCCAGCAGCGGCAGTGCCGCCATCCACGACAGGTCCGGATACGGGACGTCGGACATCCCCTGCTCGCCGCCGGTGACGGCGTTCCACTTGAACGCGATTCCCCAGACGATCTGCGCGAACGCGAGCGTCAGCATCGCGAAATAGATCCGCGTCAGCCGCACGCAGAAGAATCCGAACACCAGCGCGAACGCGCCGGCCATCAGCGGCGCGGCCGGCAGCGCCAGCACGAACGGCACGCCATAGGTCTTCATCAGGATCGCGCACGTATAGGCGCCGATGCCGAAATACGCGGCGTGCCCGAACGACACCAGCCCGGTATAGCCGAGCAACAGGTTCAGGCTGGTCGCGAACAGCGCCAGGATCACGATATCGGTCGCGACGAACGTGTAGTAGCGCGAGCCGAGCCACGGCACGCAAGCCAGCACGATCACTGCGATCGTCAGCCACGGGATCCGGCTGCGCGCCGTCGGCGGCGGCGCCGGCGCGGTGATCGGCGGCTGCGGCGCGGCGCTCATCGCTCGAGCGGCTTGCCGAGCAGGCCCCATGGCCGCACGATCAGCACCACGGCCATCAGCACGAACGCCGCGAACACCGAAAAGCGCGGAAACACCAGGATGCCGAACGCGAGCACCTGACCGAAGATCAGCGCGCCCAGGAACGTGCCCCACAACGATCCGAGCCCCCCGATCACGACGACGATGAACGCTTCGACGATGATCTCGACGTCCATGCCGGGGACCAGGCTGCGGATCGGCGTGACCAGCGCGCCGCCCAGCCCGGCGAGGAACGAGCCGAGCGCGAACATGCCGGTGTACAGCCAGCCGACGTTCGCGCCCAGCGCCGACAGCATCTCGCGATCGAGCGCGGCGGCGCGCACCGTGCGCCCGAGGCCGGTGCGGTTCAGCAGCGCCCAAACGCTGAACGCGATCACCGGCCCCAGCGCCATGATGAACAGCGTGTAGTGCGGAATGTTCGTGCCCAGCAGCTGCAGCGTGCCGGCCAGGCTCGGCGGGCGCGATACGCTCAGCTGTCCCGTGCCCCACGTGTAGCGGACGACGTCGGCGATCACCAGCACCAGCGCATAGGTGAACAGCAGCTGGTACAGCTCCTCGCGCCGGTACATGTGCCGCAGCAGCAGCCGCTCGATCGCAGCGCCGACGACGGCGACCGCCAGCGCGGCGCCGAGCACGGCCAGCCAGAAGTTCTCGGTACGCGGCCCCAGCCATTGCACCAGCTGCCACGCCAGATAGGCGCCGAGCATGTACAGCGATCCGTGCGCGAAGTTCAGCACCCGCAGCACGCCGAAGATCAGCGACAGCCCCGACGCGATCAGGAACAGGAACATCGCGGTCGACAGACCCGTGACGAACTGGCCGAACAGGAACGACGGCTCGATCATCGGTCGCTAACCGTGCACGCGGTGCAGCTGGGCGCCGATCCGCGACGCCGCCGCGGCCAGCGCGCTGCGCCACTGCGGCACGCGTTCGGTGCGAAAGCGGCTCTTGGGCATCGCGACGCTGAGCGCGGCGACGACCCGCGATGCGCCGTCGGCAATCGGTACCGCGACGCAGCACAGGTCGCTGGCAAGCTCCTCCTCGTCGAGCGCGAATCCGTGCCGGCGAATCGCGTCGAGCGCGCGCAGCAGGTCGGGCTTGCGGGTGATCGACCGCGGCGTGCGGCGCTCGAGCGGTCCGCGGGCGAAGAACTCGGCGAGCGCGTCGGGCGCCAGGTGCGCGAGCAGCACCTTGCCCAGCGCCGAGCAATGCGCCGGGTCGCGAAAGCTCGCGCCGAGCATCGCCGACACCGGCTGATGGCCGTGCGCGCTGGCGACTTCGATCACGTCCCCGTCGCGATAGACCGCCAGGTGCACGGTCTCGCCCAGCGCATCGCGCAGCCGCTCGAGCTCCGCGCGGGCGATCTGCCCCAGCGAGGCGCCGCCATAGCCGCCCGACAGCGCCAGCAGGCGCGGGCCGAGCACGTAGCTGCGCAGCGAATCGTGCTGCTCGACGTAGCCGCGCGCAGCGAGCGTCTGCAGCAGCCGGTGCGCGGTGCTCACGTGGAAATCCAGCGCCCGCGCGACCTCGGAGGCGCCGACCGGCCGGCGCGCGTCGGCCAGGTGCTCGAGGATGTCGAGCACCTTGCCGACGCTCTTGATGCCGCCGGCGCTCCGCTGCCGCCCGTGCCGCTCGCGGCCCCCTCGATCGCGGCCGGCGCGGCCGGTGGCGCCACCGGCAGCCGCCGGCGATGGCAGCAGTCTCGCCATCGTCGGGCGACCGGTCCGGTCAATCCATCAGCGGCAACGGATCGACGTACTTGATCTCGGTCATCACCGGGAACGGGTACTTCGGATCCTTGACCATCTTGCCCCAGAACTGACCGCGGTTCGCGTTGTGGTCCTTCTCGCGGATCGTCTGCTTGCCCAGCGGGGTGTCGTAGCTGATGCCGCGCAGCGCCTTGGACACGCGCTCGGAATCGACCGAGTTCGCCTTCTGGATCCCGGCGACCAGCGCCTGCATCGCCATGTATCCGACCAGCGGCCACGACGACGGATGCTCCTCCTTCGTGAACTTGCGCACCCGATCGACCCAGTCCTTGTGCGACTGCGGTCCGTCGGCCCAGTTGAACACGTCGTACGAATTCGCCCAGATACCCACCGGGTAGTCGGCGCCCATCGTGCGCGCGGTCTCGATCGAGCCGGCCTCGCCGGCGCCGACGAAGCGGTGGTTCAGCGCCTCGAAGAACTTGACCGCGCGCGCCTGCTGCGCGAACGTCAGGAAGCCCCCGCCCCACAGCGACGAGAACACCGCATCGGGCTTGCGCGCCAGCTGCGCGTTGATGAACGGCGAGTAGTCCTGCTCGCCCAGCTTCGGCCACTGCTGGTCGACGATCTCGATGTCGGGCCGCAGCTTCTTCAGGTGCTCGACGAACGCGCGCGTGACGTCCTGCCCGTACGCGTAGTCGTAGCTGATCGTGCCGACGCGCTTGATGTCCTTCCACTGCGCCATGACCTGCGCGGCGCTGCGGCCCTCGGTCGTCGTCGTCGACGCGGTCCGGAACACGTACGGATGCAGGTTCTGCGGCGCGGTCAGCATGTCGGTCTTCGTGATCGGCGCGATGAAGACGACCTTGTTCTCGCGCGCGATCGGCGACACCGCCGGCCCTTCGGCCGACGTCAGCGTGCCGACGACGAAATCGACGTTGTCCTTCAGGATCAGCTCGCGCGTCACGCGCACCGCCTCGTCGGCCTGACCCTTGGTGTCGCGAACGATCAGCTGCAGCGGCCGACCGAGCACGCCGCCTTTCGCGTTGACCTCCTCGACCAGCATCTGCGCGCCGCGCACCGTGGGCTCGCCGAACAGCGCGCCGGCGCCCGACAGGATCATCGGAAAGCCGACCCGGATCGGCTTGCCCTGCGCCTGCTGCGCGCTCGCTGCGAACGGAAGCGTCGCCGCGATCGCGGCCGACGCAGCGATGCCGATGAAATGCCTTCTGGACATGAGTGCCTCCTCGTCGTGGCTGGCGGTTTCGGCCGCCCCCGCTTGTGGTCGATCGCGATCGCGTTTTGCGCGATGCGAGAAGTCTTGTCTGATCCTGCAAACCAGTATCGGGGCGGCGCGAGCGCGCTGTCAAGGCGCGGCGGTGCGCGCACTCGCTCGAAATCGTGCCAGCGCGGCGGTATGCTCGCCTCCGTCGCCCAGGCGTTTTTCGAACCGCCGACCGATGCCCGAACTGCCCGACGTCGTCGTCTATGTCGAAGCGGTGCACAAGCGCTTGATCGGCAAGACGCTCGTCGCGCTGTCGATTCCGAGCCCGTTCCTGCTGCGCACCGCAGTGCCGCCCGTCTCGACGTTGACCGGGCGCCGCGTGGCCGGCGTTCGCCGGATCGGCAAGCGGATCGTGCTCGAGTTCGAAGGCCGGCTGTTCGCGGTGCTGCACCTGATGATCGCGGGGCGGCTGCACTGGGTGCCGCAGGGTGCGCGAGCGAGATCGCCGCCACGCAACCTGCTCGCGCGCTTCGAGTTCGACGACGGCGCGCTGACGCTGACCGAGGCGGGCACACGCAAGCGCGCGTCGCTGCACGTCGTCGACGGCGAGATCGCGTTGGCGGCGCTCGACCCCGGCGGCATCGACGTCGCGACCGCGTCGCCCGAGGTCTTTCGTGAACGGCTGATCGCCGAGAACCACACGGTCAAGCGCGCGCTGACCGACCCGCGCGTTTTCTCCGGTATCGGCAACGCGTATTCGGACGAGATCCTGCATCGCGCGCAGCTGTCGCCGTTCGCGCTGACGCGCAAGCTCACGGCCGAGCAGATCGGGCGGCTGCATCGCGCTGCGAGTGACGTGCTCGCCGAGTGGACCGAACGGCTGCGCGCCGCGACCGGCGACGGGTTCCCCGGCAAAGTCACCGCATTTCGGCCGGAGATGGCCGTGCACGGCAAGTTCGGCCAGCCGTGCCCGGTGTGCGGCGCCCCGGTGCAGCGGATCGTCTACGCCGAGAACGAGACGAACTACTGCGCGCGCTGCCAGACCGGCGGCACGATCCTGGCCGATCGGTCGCTGTCGCGGCTGCTCAAGGCGAGCTGGCCGCGCTCGATCGACGAGCTGGGTTAGGACACCTGCGGGCGACGCCGCGGCCCGCGATCAGGCGAACCCGTCGCGGGCCCACAGGATGTTCTTGCGGCCGCGATCGAAGCTGGGCGCGAACACCGACAGGGTCGACACCGTTCCGTGCTCGATCACGGGACCGTGCAGCGTACCGCGAGGGATGCAGATCAGGTCTCCGGCTCGGACCCTCGCGGTCCGTTCACCGACGCGGAAATCGCACTCGCCGTCGACGATCACGACCAGCTCGTCATGGAACGGCTGGATGTGCAGCGCATTGCCGCCGGGTTCCAGGACCGCCACGTTCGCCGAAACGTGCAGTCCGTCGAAGACGAACGTCCGCTTGATCGGATCCTGTGCGGTCGCCGGGTCGGTGCGCAGGTTGCGCAGCACGTCGTCGAGTCGGATGAATGGATCCGCTGACATGGGCTGGACCGATGAGTTCATGGCTACCTCCTGTCGAGCGAGTGATTCCAGTGTTGCGCTGCCTCGCCCGTCGCGCCAGTCCTAAAATCGAACCAGCGGCGGCCGCCGGTTCGTGGCGCTGTCGGAACTGCCGTGCTGTGCACCGCTGCGGGCCGAACCGAATCGGCTTGGACGATGAAGGGTTATGGGCAGCTGTGTCCGGTCGCGAAGGCTGCGGAGATCTTCTGCGAGCGCTGGAACGCGCTGATCATCCGGGACCTCGCCGCCGGTGACGCACGGTTCTCGCAACTGCAGCGAGGCCTTCCGCTGATGTCGCGTTCGATGCTGTCGAAGCGGCTGAAGGAGCTCGAACGCGAGCGGATCATCGAGCGGTGCGACTCGACGCCGGAGCGCGGGTCCTTCTACCGCTTGACGCCCGCCGGGCGGGAATTCCTGCCGATCGTGCAGGCGCTGGGCCACTGGGGCGAGCGCTGGACCAGGCGCCGGCTGTCCGAGCGCGACACCGATTGCCGGTTGCTGCTGTGGGAGATGGAGCGATCGGTTCGCGCCGATGCATTCGGCGCCGAGCGGGCGGTCGTTCAGATCGACTTCGTCGGCCAGCCGTCCAACAGGCGCCGGTGGTGGTTCCTGCACGACGCGGGCACGGTCCATCTGTGCGTGAAGGATCCGGGCTTCGACGTCGACCTGTATGTCACCGTCCGGCTGTCCGACATGATCGCACTATGGCAGGGCGAGTTGCCGCTGGCGGCCGCGTTGCGCAGCGGCCGGCTGAAAGCGCTCGGACCGTCACGGTTCACGCGAGCGCTGCGCGAGTGGCTGAATCGCGCGCCGCTGCACGCGTCCGGCCGCGAAGCGCAGACCTGAAGCGCCGCGACGAAGCGGTCCGCCCAGCGCAGCAGCGCCGCACCGATCAGGTCAGCTCCGGATACAGCACCGCGCGTCCGATGTCGGCGTAGCGGACAGCGATCGGCGGAATGTCCAGTGCCTCGCCCAGTTCGTTCTCGATCCGGGTCGCCGAGAACAAACCCCGCAGCGTCTGCCGCCGCGCCTTGTCGGTCTCGACCACGATCAGGTGGCGCTGTCCGATCGCCTTCATCGCATCGACGATCGTTCCGATGCTCGCGCGCGCGGCATCGCGGTATTCGATCACCTGCCACTGCGACGGCGGATGCATCAGCTGCGCGACGGTCAGCTCGCTGCGGCTGCCGGTGCTGCGGTCGCCGCCGCCGCCCTGCAGCAGCCGCATCGGGCGGTCGCCCTGGATCTCCTGCGCCGTGACCGCGCCCAGCAGCCGCCGCGACGAGTCGACGACGAACGCGAGCCGCACGCCGGCCGCGCGCATCAGCTCGAGCGCCGCATCGATCTGCACCCGCGGCTCGACCGTCACCGTCGGCCCGGCGCGCAAGTCGGTCATCAGCGGCAGCGCCGGGGCCTCGGGCGTCAGTCGCTGCGCCGGCGGCGCCACCGGATCGGGCAGCGAAATGCGGGGATCGGGACGCTTCAGCAGTGCGGTCGCAGTGGCCATCGTCATCTCCTCGAGCGGCTCAACCCATTATGTCGGCGCACGGCGCGCAAGCCAGCGTCTGTCGGATGTTCGCGCACCCGGCCGGGTGATGCATTTCGCGGTGCAGCATTCGCGCTACGATCGCGGGAACGGCGCAGCGCGCCGCAAGATCGGATAAATTCTCTGCATGATCGAAACCACACGCGAACGTTTCCAGGCCGACGTCATCGACGCGTCGATGACGCAGCCGGTCCTGGTCGATTTCTGGGCCCCGTGGTGCGCGCCGTGCAAGACGCTCGGGCCGATGCTCGAGCGGCTCGAGGCGCAGTACGGCGGGCGCTTCAAGCTGGTCAAGGTCAACACCGACGCCGAGCAGACGCTGGCGCAGACGTTCCGGATCCGATCGATCCCGACCGTGTTCGCGATCGTCGGCGGCCGTCCGGTCGATCAGTTCCAGGGCGCGCTGCCGGAGGCTCAGCTGCGCGAGTTCATCGACCGGTTGATGCCGAACCCGGCCGAGACCGAGCTCGATCAGGCCGACGCGGCGCTGCAGCGGGGCGACGCCGCTGCCGCCACCGAGCACGTGAAAAAGGCGCTGCTGCTCGACGCGAACAACGACGCGGCGCGGCTGATGTACGCGCAGCTGCTGCTGCACCAGGGCGATCCGTTCGCCGCGCGCAGCCAGATCGAGGCGCTGTCGGTCAACGCTTTGGCCGATCCGCAGGTGCAGGCGCTCGCGGCGCAGATCAAGGCGCAGGTCGAGGCGAACCGGCCGCCGCCGCGGCCGGATCTGGAGGGGCGGATCGAGCGCAACTCGGCCGATCTGGACGCGCGCTTCGAGCTGGCCGAGCACTTCATCGAATACAAGCATTGGGAGCCGGCGCTCGCGCAGCTGCTGGAGATCGTCCGCCGCGACCGGACGTTTCGCGACGACGGCGCCCGCAAGCGGATGATCGAGGTGTTCGAGCTCGCGCAGGCGCAGCCGCAGCTGGTCTCGGAGTGGCGGCGCAAGCTGAGCTCAGTGCTTTTCTGACGCCGCTGCCGCCGGCTGCGCTGCGATTCAGCCGCCGGCGAAGCCTCCGCGGGCTCCCCCGCCGCCGCCGCCGCCGCTGAAGCTGCGAAAGCCGCCTGACCCCCGCTCGATCGCTGCCGGCGCCCGCGGCGCGGGCGCCGGCAG
>DATLGW010000484.1:0-1854 GCA_035540315.1 Burkholderiaceae bacterium
CATTCAGCCGCTGAACGATCGGCCCCGGCGTGCCGGCCGGCGCAACCGCGCCGAACCAGCCGATCGATTCGAATCCCGCGACGCCCGCTTCGGCGAGCGTCGGAACGTCGGGCAGCGCCGCCACGCGGCGGTTCGGCGTCACGCCGATCGCCTTCAGCCGTCCGCCGCGGATCAGGCCCAGCGACGACGGCAGATCGACGATCGCCAAGTGGACCTGGCCGCCGGTCGCGTCCTGCGCGGCCGGTCCGCTTCCCTTGTATGCGACCGGAACCAGCTGGATTCCGGCGGTCTGCTTCAGCAGCTCGGCCGACAGATGCATCGCGGTCCCGTTGCCGCCGTGGCCGATCGTCAGCGTGCCGGGCTGCGCCTTGGCCAGCGCGACGAGCTCGCGCGGATTCTGCGCGGCCAGGCCGGGATGCGCGACCAGCACGAACGGTATCGATGCGATCAGCGTGATCGGCTCGAAGTCCTTCACCGGATCGAACGGCATCTTCTGGTACAGGCTGACGTTCACCGACAGCGCGCCTGCCGCGCCCAGGCCGATCGTGTAGCCGTCCGGCGGCGACTTCGCAACCACGTCCAGGCCGATGTTGCCGCCGGCGCCGGGACGATTCTCGACGATCACCTGCTGGCCGAGCCGCTCCGACAGCAGCGGTGCCATCGCGCGCACCAGCGAATCGGCGCTGCCGCCCGGCGGGAACGTGACGATCCAGCGGATCGTGCGGTTCGGCCAGCCGTCGGTGGTCGCCTGAGCCGCAGCCGCGGCGCACGAGAGCGCCGCCAGCGCGGCCGCCAGCCATCGGATCAATGTCGGCATCGGTGGTCTCCTGGTCGTCTTTGCCCTGAACGCGCGAAGGCCCGCGCGCGGATCCCGGCGCCGGCCGGATCAGATCGTACCGCCGCAGCTGCGGCCCTGGCACCGGTAACCGCGCCCGCAGCATCCGAACGGATGTCCGTCGCCCGGCACGTCTGCTAGCATCGGGCGCGAGCGCACGCCCGGCGTGGCGGCCTCGCACGACCATGATGCACACGAGAGGAGACTGCCGATGATCCGTATCGCCCGCGTCGCCGTCGCCGCGATGCTCGCCGTTGGCGCCACTGCCGCCGCCGCGCAGGCCTATCCGGCCAAGCCGGTGCGCGTCGTGATTCCTTATTCGCCGGGCGGCGGCGCCGATGCCGCGGCGCGGCTGGTCGCGAACCACCTGTCGCAGGCGCTCGGGCAATCGTTCGTCATCGATTCCAAGCCGGGCGGCAACACGCTGATCGGCACCGAGTTCGTCGCGCGGTCTGCGCCGGACGGCTACACGCTGCTGATCACCGGCGGCTCGACGATGTCGCTGCAGCCGCTGGTGTTCCCCGGCAAGCTGCCGTACGACCCGCTGAACGACTTCGCACCGGTCGGAATGATCTCGACGTTCCCGTTCTTCCTCGTGACGTCGAGCTCGCTGCCGTACAAGTCGCTGCGCGAGCTGATCGACGCGGCGAAGAAGGAGCAGCTCTCCTACGCATCGAACGGCACCGGCTCGATCGGCCACGTCGGCACCGAGATGCTGTCGCATGCCGCCGGCGTGCAGATGACGCACGTGCCGTACAAGGGCTTCGCGCCGGCGCTCCCGGACGTGGTGACCGGGCGCGTGTCGATGGTGATGGCCGACCTGGCGCCGCTGAACCCGATGCTGCGCGCCGGCTCGGTGCGCCCGCTCGCGGTCACGTCGCCGAAGCGCTCGGCGTTCCTGCCCGACGTGCCGACGATCGCCGAGTCGGGATTCCCCGGCTATCAGCTCGAGGTGTGGTTCGCGCTGTATGCGCCGGCCAAGACGCCGCCGGAGATCGTCCAGCGGCTGTCCGCCGAGC
>DATLGW010000485.1:0-2258 GCA_035540315.1 Burkholderiaceae bacterium
GGTGAAGACCTCCGGCGCCGGGTGCTTCTTGCTGCGCCCCCAGGCCTCGCGCGCGAGCGGCGCGATCGGCTGAATGTTCTTGATCAGGTCGTCCCAACTGAGCTCGTTCGGGAGCAGCTTAGCTTCCTTCATGAAGCGCGAGTTCGCGACCAGGCTGCGCAGATCGCCTTCGGTGAGCCAGGTCCAGCCGCGGGTGAACAGCAGGTCGTCCTTGACGATGACGCTACCCTGCGCCGGCGCCAGCTTCCAGTACTCCTTCGCGAGGTCCGATACCGCGCCCGGATCCATCTTGGCGACCTGCTCGGTCGCCCGGTTCAGTGCGGTCAGGAACGCGACGATCACCTTCGGGTGCTGCTTGATGAATTCTCCGCGTCCGACCCACATCGTGCGGTGCAGGTAGTAGCCTTCGGGATAGAACTCCGATTTCTTCACGCTCGCCACCGGCAGGTTCGGCCCTTTCCCGAGCGGCCCGTCGTACGCTTCGCCGGTGCGGCCGAAGTTGTCGACCAGCCCCTCGAGGGTGCCTTGCTCGCGCCCGAGCAGGAACGCGGGGGTGATCAGCGTCACCGCATCGAGTCCTTTGGGCATCGACGCCAGCATCGTGAAGCTCGGCGACTGGATCATCGTTATGCCGTGCGCGGCCGGATCGGCATTGCCAAAGTGCGCCTTGAGCAGCATCGCAAGGAAGAAGTGCGGATCGCCCCCGAGCAAGGTACCGATGCGCTTGCCTTTCAGATCCTCGATCGATCGGATGTTCGAACCCTTTGGAACCGCGACCTGGAAATTGAGCCTACCCTCTGCCAACGCCAGCACGTGGATCGGCTGTCCAGTCGCGATGTTGCGCACGATCGGCACGTTGCCCCACACGCCCAGATCAAGGCGTCCGGCCTGCATCGCTTCAACCTGCGGAGCCGCGGACGGATAATCGCGCCAGTCGATCGTCAGCTCGTATCCGAGCTGCTTCGCTTCGGCCTCGACCATCTTGTGACGCATCATGTGCGTGCTGATCGGGCTGTTCAGCGCGCCCCACGGAAGTCGCCCAATCGATACCGTCAGCTTCTGAGTCTCCTGGGCCTGCGCCGGAACCAACAGGGCGCCGCTTACAAACGCCGCAGCGGCCAGCGCCGAGCGACCCATTGCCGTAAAAATTGCTCTGCGAATCATCGTTGTCCTCCTCCTAATCGCGCAGGCTGTGTGGATGGGGTTCTGCTGCCTGCGCCAGCAGACCCTGCGACTCGGCCCGCCGCGCTGCGGGCCTGCTCGAATCCCGGATGACCAATGTCGGCTTCAGTTCGACGGCCTCCCGGACGTGTCCTCGATTGCCGATCCGGCGCAGAAGCATCTCGGCTGCAATCGATCCCATCGAATCGGTCGGCTGCTCCACCGTGGTGATCGGCACGCGCAACAATTCGGCCCAGTCGCTGCGATCGTTGGCGATCACCGCCAACTCGTCGGGCACGACGATCGCTCTCTGATTCAGCACCCGCAGCGCGCCTTGCAACATCAGGATGTTCGAGATGAACACCGCATCGGGCCGCGGGTCGCGGTCCAGCAGCAAGTTGATCGCGCGCTGTCCGCTGTGATCGCTGAAGTCTCCCTCGACGATCAGCGATTCGTCCACCGCGATGCCGCGCGCCGCAAGTGCCCGGCGATACCCTTCGACGCGGCTGCGGGCGTCGCTCAGCTGCAGCGGTCCCGTCACCAACGCGATCCGCCGGTAACCGCCGTTGAGCAGGTGCGCAACTGCCTCGTGTGCACCGTGTTCGTGATCGACCGCCAGGAAATCGGTCCCGACTCCGTCAATTCGCCGGCCGAGCAGAACCAGCGGGAAATCGCGCGGCAGACCGGCGAATTCGGCGCCGCCGGGCGAGCACGAGGTGACGATCAGTCCTTCAACCCGGTGACCGATCAGCAGCCTTAGCGCCTCGCGCTCCCGTTGCGGGTCCTCGTCGGTGGTCGCGATCAGCAGGTTGTAGCCCGCCGCCCGAACCGCCCGTTCGACCGATTCCGCGACGCGGGCGAAATAGGGGTTGCGAACGCTCGGGATCACCAATCCGACGACTGCCGAGCGGCGGCTCACCAGCCCGCGCGCCATCGCATTTGGCGAATAGTTCAAACGTTTTGCAATTTCGCGGATGCGAATTCGAGTATCCAGTGCGACGCGCGGATTGTCGTTCATCGCTAGCGATGCGGTCGCCACCGAGACCCGAGCTGCCTTGGCGATGTCATGTAACGTCACGTGCGACACGGGCTGAATT
>DATLGW010000486.1:0-9097 GCA_035540315.1 Burkholderiaceae bacterium
GGATCGTCGTGCCGTTGCGCCGGATGCTCTCGAGAAGCGTGCGCAGCCCGAGCTTCTCGGTCGCGTTCATGCCGGCGGCCGGCTCGTCGAGCGCAAGCAGCTTGGGCTCGGTCGCCAGCGCACGCGCAATCTCGAGCCGGCGCTGGTCGCCGTACGGCAGGTTCCTCGCGACGTATTCGGCGTAGCGGTCGATGCCGACGAACTGCAGCAGCTCCTGTGCGCTTTGCCGGATCGCCGCCTCCTCGTCGCGCTGCGACCGCGACCGCAGGATCGCGCCAATTGCACCGGCGCGCGTGCGCACATGCCGCCCGACCATCACGTTTTCGCGCACCGTCATGTCCGGGAACAGCCGGATGTTCTGGAACGTCCGGGCGATGCCGGCTTCGGCGACCTTGTGAACCTGCGCCGGCTCGTACGGTTTGCCATCGAGCACGAACATGCCGGCGTCGGGCGTGTACAGCCCGGTGATCACGTTGAAGAACGTCGTCTTGCCCGCGCCGTTCGGTCCGATCAGCCCGTAGATCTGTCCGCGCCGGATCTCCAGCCCGACGTCCGACAGCGCCTGCAGGCCGCCAAAGCTCTTGTTGACCCCCTGCACCGACAGCAGCACATCGGCCATGCCGGCGCCCTCAGCGCACTGCCGCCGACATCGCCTGCCGCGGCGGCGGCCACATGCCGGTCGGGCGGAACAGCATGATCAGCAGCAGCGCCAGCCCGAACAGCAGCATCCGCAGCGCCTCGGCCGGAACGATTTCGCCGCCGAACAGCATCTCCTGTGCCGGGCGCGCCGTATGGCGCAGGAATTCGGGTATCGCATACAGCAGCACCGCGCCGAGCGCGACGCCCCACACGTGCCCCATGCCGCCGAGAACGACCATCGCGACGATGACGATCGACTCCATCAGGATGAAGCTCTCGGGTGAAACGAAGCCTTGAAACGCGGCGAACATCGCGCCGGCCACCCCGCCGAACGTCGCGGAAAGCCCGAACGCGGCGAGCTTGACGTTGCGGGTGTTGATTCCCATTGCCTTGGCAGCGATCTCGTCCTCCCGAATCGCCATCCAGGCGCGGCCGAGGCGCGAGTCCTGCAGCCGGATCGTGATCACGAAGATGATCACCGTCAGCACCAGGAACAGGTAGTAGTACATGTGAACGGAGTAGAACGTGACCCCGAACAGCTCGTGCGTTCGCGCCAGGTTCAGCGGCCCGATCCATACCGGATCGATGTTGCCGATGCCGCGCGGGCCGTTCGTTATGTTCACCGGGTGATCGAGGTTGTTCAGGAAGATCCGGATGATCTCCCCGAAGCCGAGCGTGACGATCGCAAGGTAGTCGCCGCGCAGCCGCAGCACCGGAAACCCGAGCAGCACCCCGAAGATCCCCGCCAGAGCGGCCGATAGCGGCAGCACCAGCCAGATCGAGTTGTGCAGCCCGTCGGGGAACATCTGGCGGAACCACTCGAAGTGCTCGGCCAGGTGCGGCGACGCCATCAGCGCGTACGTGTACGCGCCCACTGCATAGAACGCGACGAAGCCCAGGTCGAGCAGGCCGGCGTATCCGACGACGATGTTCAGGCCCAGCGCGAGCATCACGTACAGCAGCGCCATGTCGATCACGCGGACCCATGCGTTGCCGAATGCGTTGCCGACCACGTGCGGCAGCACAAGCAGCACCAGCGTGACGACCGCGAGTGCCGCATACGCGGCAACCGGATTGCGCAGGTTCGGGAACAGCGGTCGCATCGGCGGCTCCTGTTCTCAGGCGCGGTCGGCGACGCGCTCGCCCATGATGCCCTGCGGGCGGAACACCAGCACCAGGATCAGCACGATGAATGCGAACACGTCCTGGTAGTGGCTGCCGAAGAAACCTCCGGTCAGGTCTCCGATGTAGCCCGAGCCGAGGCTCTCGATGATCCCCAGCAGCAGACCGCCGAGCACGGCGCCCTGGATGTTGCCGATGCCGCCGAGCACCGCGGCGGTGAATGCCTTTAGTCCCGGGATGAAGCCCATCGTGAAGTGCGCGATGTTGTAGTTCATCGCGACCAGCACGCCCGCGACTGCGGCGAGCGCGGCGCCGATCGCGAACGTCGCGGCGATCACGGTGTTCGCGTTCACGCCCATCAGCGCGGCGATCCGCGGGTTCTCCGCCGTGGCTCGCATCGCTCGCCCGAGCTTGGTGCGGTTGATCAGCAGCATCAGCGCCGCCATCAGCGTGGCGGCGACCACCAGGATCAGCAACTGCTTGGGCGCGAGGTACGCACCCCCGATCACGAACGGCGTGGTCGGCAGCAGATCGGGAAACACCCGAGGCGTCGGGCGCCAGATGATCATCGCGACCGTCTGCAGGATGATCGACATCGCGATCGCGGTGATCAGCGGCGCCAGCCGCGGCGCATTGCGCAGCGGACGGTACGCGACCCGCTCGATCGTCACCGACAGCAGCATGCAGATCGGAATCGCCGCGAGCACGACCAGCATCAGCACGACGACCGGCGGCACTCCGGCCGCGAGCAGGATCGGAACCAGCGTCACGGCGACCATCGCGCCGATCATCAGCACGTCGCCGTGCGCGAAATTGATCAGCTGCAGGATGCCGTAGACCATCGTGTAGCCGAGCGCCACGAGCGCGTAGACGCTTCCGAGAACGAGGCCGTTGAGAATCTGCTGTAACAGGATCTCGAAGTGCATGCGCATCCCCGGCAAAGGCGGCGCATTCTACCGCGGCAGCGCCGGCCGGCGAACATCGGCCCGGCGGCCGCCAAAAAAAATGCCCCGGACGGAGCCGGGGCGAACCAGCCAGGGAGGAAATCTTTGCGGGCTGGCAGAGGAGGCCGTGCGAGCCGGCGCGACAGCGCCTGCTCACGCGATCCGACTCTATCGCGCCGGCAGGCGCAGTCGGACAGGCCGGGGATCGGCGGTGCGGACAGCCGGATCGGCGGCGCGCGGGCGTCGCCGTCGAACAACGCGTGCGGCTTTTCCGTCGCCGCGAGCCGCGCTTACTTGTGGCCGAGGATCCAGCGCACCAGCGCCGTCGCCTCGTCGGCGTTGACCTGCGGGTTCGCGGGCATCGGGATCTGGCCCCAGACGCCGACGCCGCCCTGGCGGGTCTTGCCCACGAGCTTGGCGACCGCATCCTTGTCGGTCGCATAACGGGCCGCGATGTCACGGTACGATGGCCCGATCAGCTTCTTGTCCGGGGCGTGGCAGGCGTTGCAGTTCTTCGCGCGCGCCAGCTCGGCGCTGGCCCAGGCGCTGCCGCCTGCGCCCAGCGTGAGCGCCAATGCCAGCGATGCAAGCCGCAACCCCTTCATGTCCGCTCCTCGTGACAGCCGTCGTGGGAATTCTAGCGTGTGCCCCCAGGGCAACGATCGGCGCCGTTGGGGCGTTGACGACTGCCGGCGGTCCGCCGGCGGCTCGACCCGCACCGATGTGCGCCGTACGCTGCGAGCGCGGGCGAAGTGGCGCCTGCGGGAGTTCCGAACGTGTACCTGGTGTGGTTCGGATTGGTGCTGGTGCTGTTGCGCCTGCTCGAACTGTGGCCGATCGCCGACCTGTCGTGGTGGGTGATCCTGACGCCGTTCGCGCTGGCGCTGGTCTGGTTCGAATTCATCGAGCACCGGCTCGGGCGCGACCGCCGCCAGCTGCAATCGAGCGAGCACGAGCAGCGGCGCCAGCAGCGGCTCGCCCAGCAGTGGGCGCCGGAGAAGCCGGCGCCGCGAGCCGGCGGTTCGCTCAAGCGTCGGTGACCGCGCCCTTGCTCGCAGTCGACGCAAGCCGCGCGAACTTGCCGAGCACGCCGCGGGTGTAGCGCGGCTGCGGCGCGCGCCAGCGCGTCCGCCGCTGCGCGAGCTCCTCGTCGGAAACCTCGAGCTGCAGCAGCAGCCGGTGCGCGTCGATGGTGATCCGGTCGCCTTCCTGAACCAGTCCGATCGGCCCCCCGGCCGCGGCCTCGGGCGCAACATGGCCGACGACCATTCCCCAGGTACCGCCGGAGAATCGGCCGTCGGTAATCAGCCCGACCGATTCGCCCAGCCCCGCGCCGATCAGCGCGGACGTCGGCGCCAGCATCTCCGGCATTCCCGGCGCGCCCTTGGGGCCCAGGTAGCGCAGCACCATCACGTCGCCGGCGACGATCCGACCCTCCAGGATCGCCGCGAGTGCGGACTGCTCGTCGTCGAACACCCGCGCCGGACCGGTGATCACCGGATTCTTCAGTCCGCTGATCTTCGCGACCGCACCCTCGGGCGACAGGTTGCCCTTGAGGATCGCCAGATGGCCTTCGGCGTAGATCGGACGGTCGATCGGAAAGATCACCTGCTGGTCCACCGGCGGACGCGACGGCACGTCGCGCAGCTCTTCGGCCAGCGTCCGGCCGGTGATCGTCATGCAGTCGCCGTGCAGCAGACCCGCATCGAGCAGGATCTTCAGCACCTGCGGAATCCCGCCGGCGCGATGCAGGTCGGTCGCGAGGAATCGGCCCGAGGGCTTGAGGTCGCAGATGACCGGCACGCGCCGGCGCACGCGTTCGAAGTCGTCGATCGTCCACTCGACGCCGGCCGAATGCGCTATCGCCAGGTAGTGCAGCACCGCGTTCGTCGAGCCGCCGGTGGCCATGATCAACGTCACCGCGTTTTCGATCGAGCGGCGCGTGACGATGTCGCGCGGCTTCAGGTCGCGGCGCACCGCCTCGACCAGCACGCGGGCCGACTGCGCGGCCGACTGCGCCTTCTCCGGATCCGGGTTCGCCATCGACGAGGAGCCGAGCAGGCTCATCCCGAGCGCTTCGAACGACGACGACATCGTGTTCGCGGTGTACATGCCGCCGCACGATCCGGTGCCCGGTATCGCGTTGCGCTCGATGCCGTCGAAATCCTCCTGCGTCATCCGACCGCGCGAGAACTCGCCGACCGCCTCGAACACGGACACGATGTTCAGGTCCTGCCCTTTCCAGCGGCCGGGTTTGATCGTGCCGCCGTACACGTAGATCGCCGGAACGTTGCAGCGCACGATCCCCATCATCCCGCCGGGCATGTTCTTGTCGCAGCCGCCGACGACCAGGATCCCGTCCATCCACTGGCCCTGCACCGACGTCTCGACGCAATCGGCAATGACTTCGCGCGAGATCAGCGAGTACTTCATCCCTTCGGTGCCCATTGCCATGCCGTCGGAAATCGTCGGGGTGCCGAAAACCTGCGGATTGCCGCCGGCTTCGCGCACGGCCGCTTCGGCCGCATCGACCAGCGGTTGCAGCCCCGAGTTGCACGGCGTGATCGTCGAGTGGCCGTTCGCGATTCCGATCATCGGCTTGTCGAAGTCGCTCTTGACGTAGCCCATTGCGTAGTACATCGAGCGGTTCGGCGCGCGGGCGATCCCTTCCGTGATATTGCGCGAGCGGCGGTTTGCGGTCATCGGTGGTCCTCTGGCAAGTCGGCGTGACGGCGGCGCAGGCGTGGGCGCCCGCGGAGCGCCGGCTGCGTTGTCTCTTGTCGCGATGGTAATACAGGTGGGGGCCGAGCCGCCGCGATGCGCGCCCCGTGTGAGAATAGCGGGCAATGCTGATCCATCCCAATTTCGACCCGGTCGCGCTGCAGCTCGGCCCGATCGCGATCCGCTGGTACGGGCTGATGTACCTGGTCGCGTTCCTGTTGTTCTATCTGCTCGGACGCTGGCGGCTTCGGCACGGGCACTTCGCGGCCGCCAGCGGGCTGAACGTCAAGGAGCACGAGGACCTGCTGTTCTACGGCGTGCTTGGCGTGATCCTCGGGGGGCGGCTGGGCTACGTGCTGTTCTATCGGCCCGATCATTTCCTGCAAAACCCGCTGGAAGTGTTCGCGGTCTGGCAAGGCGGGCTGTCGTTCCACGGCGGGCTGCTCGGCGTGATCGTCGGCACGCTGATCTTCTGCCGGATGCGCGGCAAGGAGTGGCTGCGGGTCACCGACTTCTTCGTGCCGCTGATCCCGATCGGCTTGGCCGCGGGGCGGCTGGGAAATTTCATCAACGGCGAGTTGTGGGGGAGGCCCGGTACCGTGCCGTGGGCGATGGTTTTCCCGCAGTCCGGAACGCTGGTGCCGCGGCATCCGTCGCAGCTGTATCAGATGGCGGGCGAGGGGCTGTTGCTGTTTGCGCTGCTGTGGTGGTATTCGCGGTTGCCGCGACCCGTGGGCCGCGTGTCGGGCGCGTTCCTGCTCGGCTACGCCGTGTTGCGGTCGATCGCCGAGCTCTGGCGCGAGCCCGACACGTTCCTCGGCATCATGCCGCTGGGGCTGTCGATGGGGCAGTTCCTGTCGGTGCCGATGGCCGCCTTCGGCCTGTGGCTGCTGCTGCGTCCGGCGCCGCCGTCGGTGCCGGCGCGCGGCGCGGGCAGGTCGGCCGAAAGGGCGATGCACGGGCGCTGAGCTCGGCCTGTCGGCTGTCGCGGCTTGACGTTGCTCACGGCCGCAGGCTATGGTCGGCGCGCAATGAACGAACGATTCGTGAACCTCGCAGCGGACGATCGAAGCGGCCGCGGCGACTGCAACTGATGCTCGAGCGACTCCGACAGGCCAGACGAAGCGCGCGCGAGCGCGGCGAGCTCGTGCGGTTCGTCGACGAATGCCGGCAGCTGCTGACCGAGCGCGGCGAGGCCAACAGCCTCGCGCTCGCGGCATCGGCGCTGCAGCACTACGATGGGCTGTCGCCCGACGTGCGCGAGCGATTCTTCGATCTGCTGGCAAGCGAGTTCGATCCGGATCCGGGCGACGTGCTGAGGCTCGCCGAAGACTACGCAGCGACCCGCTCGCCCGATGTGCTCATCCGGCTCACGCGCGCGGCCGAGTCGCCGCGGCAGGAACTGTTCCGCCGGCTCAACCGTGCTCCCGACGGCACCCGAACGATCGTGCAGATGCGCGCGCAGTTGCTCGAAAAGCTGCGTGCGCACCCGGAGTACCGTGCAGTCGATGCCGACATGCAGCATCTGCTGTCGTCCTGGTTCAACCCGGGATTCCTGCAGCTGCGGCAGGTCGACTGGCGCTCGCCGGCGCTGCTGCTCGAAAAGATCATCCAGCACGAGGCGGTGCACGCGATCGACGGCTGGAGCGATCTGCGCCGACGGCTGCAGCCGGACCGCCGGCTGTTCGCGTTCTTCCATCCGATGCTTCCCGACGAGCCGCTGATCTTCGTCGAGGTGGCGCTGTGCGCGGAGATGCCGTCGGCGATCGCGGCGCTGCTGGACCGGTCGACCGAGCCGCTGGAGCCCTCGCGGTTCCGGGTCGCGACGTTCTACTCGATCTCGAACTGCCAGCCGGGGCTGCGCGGCATCAATCTGGGCAATTTCCTGATCAAGCGCGTGGCCGAGCACCTGCAGGCCGAGCTGCCGTCGGTCAGGACGTTCTGCACGCTCTCGCCAGTGCCGTCGTTCGCCGCGTGGCTGGCGAAAGTCGATCAGCTCGAGTCGCCGTGGGCCAAGCCGGCGACGCTGACCGCGCTCAATGCCGGGCTCGCGGCACGGCGCGAGCGTCCGGCCGATCCGGCGCGCACCGCCGCTGACGATGCCGATGCGAAGCTGCTGCAGCGGCTGTGCGCATTCCATCTGACGCACACCGACGCGGCCGATGCGCGACCTTCGGATCCGGTCGCGCGGTTCCACCTGGCGAACGGCGCGCGGCTCGAGCGGATCAATTGCGCCGCCGACCTGTCCCGCAAGGGCTTGCGCGACTCCCACGGGCTGATGGTCAACTATCTGTACGACCTCGACGAGATCGAGCGCAATCACCAGAAGTTCGTCTCCGGCGAGGTCAGCGCTTCGCGCTCGGTGCTGTCGCTGCTCGGGTGACCCCGGCGTCGCGCCGTATAACCATCGAACGAGTCCGAATCCCATGAGAGCCGCACTGACGCGCTGGATGCTGGGCTGGATGGCTGCCGTTGCGATCGCCGCGCCGGTTCCTGTCGCTGCGGCACAGCCCGCTGCATGGCCGAGCGCGCCGATCCGCCTGATCGTTCCGTACCCGCCGGGCGGCGGCACCGACGCGTTCGCGCAACCGCTCGCCGCCGCGCTGTCGCACCGGCTCGCGAATCCGGTCGTGGTCGATCACCGGGCGGGTGCGGCCGGCACGCTCGGTGCCGAGTTGGCGGCGAAATCGCCGCCCGACGGATACACGTTCGTGCTCGGCGCAGTCCACCATGCGATCGCGGTCAGCATCTACGACGACCTCGGCTACGACCTGCAGCGCGACCTGGCCCCGGTCACCGTGGTCGCGTCCGTGCCGAACGTGCTGGTCGTCAATCCCGCAAGGCTCGACGTCGACACCTACGAACAGTTCGCGCGGCACCTGCGCGCTCATCCGGGACGGCTGGTTTACGCATCGGCCGGCAGCGGGACCACGCATCATCTGAGCGTCGAGCTGTACAAGACGCTGACGCGCACGTTCGCGCTGCATCTGCCGTACCGCGGCGCGGGCCCTGCGCTGCAGGACCTGCTGGCCGGCGAGGTCGATTTCATGTTCGACGGGCTCGGCAGCTCGATGCCGCACATCCGCGCCGGCCGGCTGCGTGCGCTCGCCGTGTCGAGCGCCGAGCGCTCGTTCGCGCTGCCGCAGTTGCCGACGCTGGCGGAAGCGGGCGTGCCGGGCTACGACGCGCGCACCTGGTATGCGCTGTGGGCGCCGGCCGGGACGCCGGCGCCGATCGTCGCGCGGATGCAGGGCGAAGTCGCGCAGGCGCTGGCCAGCGCGCCGCTGCGCGAGCGCTGGCGCGAGCTCGGGGCCGAACCGGGCGGGGCGCCGCCCGAGGCGATGGCGCGGCTCGTTGCGGCGGAAATCGGCAAGTGGCAGCGGGTGGTCAAGGCCTCGGGCGCGCGCGCAGAATGATCGGCAGCGGCAGCATCGAAACGGCGGAGCGGGACGTGAAGGACACTGCAAACTCGAACATGTATGCGCTGCTCGAGCGGCGCTGGCCGGCCGCGCGCGACGCGTGCGCGATCGAGACCCACGACGGCCTGTACTACAGCTGGGACGACGTCGACCGCGCCACGGCCCGGCTCGCGAATCTGCTCGCGTCGCTGCGGCTGCCGCGCGGCGCGCGCGTGGCAGTGCAGGTCGAGAAATCGGTCGAGGCCTTGCTGC
>DATLGW010000487.1:0-10260 GCA_035540315.1 Burkholderiaceae bacterium
CTGGTTTCTGCGGATCCGGTGAGGCGCCCGCACCGGCGTCGACCGGAACCGGCGCGCCGTTCGGGTCGGCGCGCGCTGCCGCCGCATCGGCGGCGTCGGCCTCGCCGCCGGCAGTCGCGTCGCCCGCAGCCGCTGCCGCGCCGCCCTCGACCGCGCGCGGCTTGCTGCCGGCCGCCGGCACGATCGCCGGAGCTTTCGGCACCTCGAACGCCATCCCGTGGCCGCTTTCCTTCGCATAGATCGCGGTGACGTTCGCGACCGGGATCGACAGATCGCGGGCGATGCCGCCGAAGCGGGCCTGGAACTCGATCAGCTCGTTGCCGATCGTCAGCCGGTTGGTCGCCACCGACGACACGTTCAGCACGATCTCGCCCGCCTTCACGTGCTCGACCGGAACGCGGGTGCGCTCGTCGACGGCGACCGCGAGGTACGGCGTAAAGCCGTTGTCAGTGCACCATTCGTAGATCGCTCGAATCAGGTACGGCTTGGTTGAAATCTCGGCCATCAACGACGCATCACTTTCTCTGAGGGGGTCAGCGCCTCGATGTAGGCGGGTCGCGAGAAGATCCGCTCGGCGTACTTCATCAGCGGCGCTGCAGTCTTGGGCATCTCGATGCCGTAGTGATCGAGCCGCCACAGCAGCGGCGCGATCGCGACATCGAGCATCGAGAACTCCTCCCCGAGCATGAACTTGTTCTTCATGAAGATCGGGGTCAGCTGCGTCAGGCGGTCGCGTATCTGCTGCCGCGCCCGTTCCATCTGCTTGCTGGTGTCCTTGTTGTGGTCGCGGCGCTCGAGCTGCTGCACGTGCACGAACAGCTCGCGCTCGAAGTTGAACAGAAACAGCCGCGCCCGCGCGCGCATCACCGGATCGGCGGGCATCAGCTGCGGATGCGGGAAGCGCTCGTCGATGTACTCGTTGATGATGTTCGACTCGTACAGGATCAGGTCGCGCTCGACCAGGATCGGGACCTGGCCGTACGGGTTCATGATCGAGATGTCTTCGGGCTTGTTGTACAGGTCGACGTCGCGGATCTCGAAGTCCATCCCTTTTTCGAACAGCACGAAGCGGCAGCGCTGGCTGAACGGGCAGGTCGTGCCCGAATACAACACCATCATCGGCGGCGGCTCCTTCGAAGGATGGGATGGTTCATCTGAAAAGGCTCAGGGCGGACCGCCGACGGTCCGCCCAACGCGTTTTTGGGTCGGATCGACTACTTGACGTCTTTCCAATAGATGCGGTTGAGCCACCAGGTCACGAACGTGAAGAACGCCAGGAACATCAGCACCCACACGCCCAGCCGCACCCGCGCCAGCCGGCTCGGGTCCGACATGTACGTGATGTAGGCCACCAGATCGCCGACCTGATCGTCGAACAGCGCCCGCGACAGCTGCCCGCCCTCGGGCTGCGGCAGCCGGATCGACGTTCCCTCGTGCCAATGCGTTCCTTCGAGCTTCGTCACCGCCTCGGTGCGCCGCCCCTGGGCATCGAGCGTGACGACCACGCGCTCGAACCCGTTGCCTGCGCGGCGGATCTCCTCGATGATCGCGCCGCGCATACCCTGCAGCTGCCACAGCGCATGCGGCATGCCGACGTTCGGGAACACGGCGTTGTTCCAGCCGGAAGCGCGCGAGCTGTCGCGATAGAACGTGCGCAGGAACGTGTATAGCCAGTCCGAGCCCGAGCCGGCATGCGACGAGCGGGCGCGGGCAATCACCGAAAGATCCGGCGGCGTCGCGCCGAACCACTCGCGCGCATCGCGCTTGAGCATCGCGACGGTCATCGGATCACCGACCTTGTCGCCGGTGAACAGCAGGTTGCGCCGGATCTGGTCGTCGTCCAGGCCGATGTCGCGCAGCCGGTTGTAGCGCATCAGGTTCGCGCTGTGGCAGTTCAGGCAGTAGTTGACGAACAGCCGCGCGCCGTTCTGCAGCGAAGCGAGCTCGATCAGCTTCTCGGTCGGAAAGTGGTCGAGCGGATACCCGGCCTCGGCGGCGGCCGCCGGCGCCTGCGCCAGTGCGACTGCGGCGGCCGCGGTCAAGGCTGCAGCCAGCCGGCGGAGCACGCGCGTGAAGCGATCTGTCATGGAAGCTGGCTCCTAGTGAGGCCGGAACGTGATCCGCTCGGGCACCCGCTTGAAGGTGCCGAGCGTGCTCCACCACGGCATCAGCAGGAAAAACGCGAAGTAGAGCACCGTGCAGATCTGGGACAGCACCTCGCCGACCGGCGAAGGCGGCAGCGTTCCGAAGTAGCCGAGCACGAGGAACGACACCACCCACAGCAGCAGCAGCCACAGGTGCCAGCGCGGCCGGTAGCGCATCGAGCGCGCCGGGCTGTGGTCGATCCACGGCAGCGCGAGGAAGATCAGCACCGACGCGCCCATCGCGACCACGCCCCAGAACTTCGCGTCGAACACGAAGAAGCCGACGATCAGCGCCAGCACGACCGCGGTCGCGACCAGCCGCGGCAGCGGCCGCGCGCCGCCGACCCAGACGATCGCCAGATAGACGAGCAGGAACGGCAGCAGCCCCCAGAAGACGAACTGCTCGGTGACCGCCCGCAGGATCGAGTAGAACGGCGTGAAGTACCAGACCGGCGCAATGTGCGCCGGCGTCACCAGCGGGTCGGCCGGAATGAAGTTGTTGTATTCGAGGAAATAGCCGCCGAACTCGGGGGCGAAGAACATCACCGCCGAGAAGATCATCAGGAACACCGACACGCCGACCAGGTCGTGCACCGAGTAGTACGGGTGGAACGGCACGCCGTCGATCGGCCGGCCGGCTTCGTCCTTGTGCGCCTTGATCTCGACGCCGTCTGGATTGTTCGAGCCGACCTCGTGCAGCGCGAAGATGTGCGCGGCGACCAGCCCGAGCAGCACCAGCGGAATCGCGATCACGTGGAACGCGAAGAAGCGGTTCAGCGTCGCGTCGCTGACCACGAAGTCGCCGCGGATCCACACCGCCAGGTCCGGACCGATCAGCGGGATCGCCTGGAACAGGTTCACGATCACCTGCGCGCCCCAGTACGACATCTGGCCCCACGGCAGCAGATAACCGAAGAACGCCTCGGCCATCAGCGACAGGAAGATCAGGCAGCCGATCAGCCAGACCAGCTCGCGCGGCTTGCGGTACGACCCGTACAGCAGCCCGCGAAACATGTGCAGGTAGACGACGATGAAGAAGAACGACGCGCCGGTCGAATGCATGTACCGGATCAGCCAGCCCCACGGCACGTCGCGCATGATGTATTCGACCGACGCGAACGCGCGCTCGGCGTCCGGCTTGTAGTGCATCGTCAGGAAGATGCCGGTGACGATCTGGATCACCAGCACGACCAGCGCCAGCACGCCGAAGTAGTACCAGAAGTCGAAGTTCTTCGGCGCGTAGTACTCGGACAGGTGCGCCTTGATGAACGACGTCATCGGGAAGCGCTCGTCGATCCAGCCGACCAGCCCCCGGGTCTGCACGCGCTTCGCTTCAGCCATCGATGTTTTTCTCCGTATACCTCGCAGTGCCCGTCGCTGCGGCGGCAGCCGCCGGCGACGTCATCCCCGATTCCGGGTTCGCGGCGATCGCGCCGTCAGCGCTACGCCTTGTCCTCGCCGATCAGCAGGCGCGTGTCCGACAGGAACGTGTGCGGCGGCACGTCGAGGTTCGCGTTGGCCGGCACGTTGCGCCACACGCGGCCTGCCAGATCGAACATCGACCCGTGGCACGGGCAGAAGAAGCCGCCGACCCAGTCGGCCGGCAGCGACGGCTGCGGCCCGGGCGCGAAGCGCTCCACCGGCGAGCACCCCAGGTGCGAGCAGATCCCGATCACGACCAAGTACTCGGGCTTGATCGAGCGGTGCTGGTTGCGCGCGTATTCGGGGATCGGGAACTGGTAGGTGCGGTTCGACTGCGGATCGAGCACCTGGTTCTCGGTTTGCTGCAGCGACTTGATCATCTGCTCGTTGCGGCGGACGATCCACACCGGCATCCCCCGCCACTCGACCCGCCGCAGTTCGCCCGGCTGCATTCCGGCGATATCGACCTCGACCGGCGCGGCCGCCGCGCGGGCGCGCTCGGACGGGCGCATGCTCGAGACGAACGGAACCGCCGCGCCGACCGCGCCGACCGCGCCCACCGCAGCTGTCACGGCGACGGCATTGCGTCGCGCGGGATCCATTCCGGGTACGGTCGGCGTGGCGGTGTCGTCGGCCATGAAGTTCCTCGAAAATCGCGGCGAAGCCGGCAGAGTTTGGGCGGCAACCAACGATTCTAGCTTATCGGACGACGCGAAATAAAGCCGGCCGCAGGCCCGATCCGCCGACAGGCTCCGCTCGAACCGTGGCGGCGCGTCCGCCCGCATGCCGCAGATCGACATTTGCGCGCCGGTGCCATGCTATTTTCCTGCCGGGTACCGAAAATCAACGACCGAAGGGGGGAACGACGATGGGCATGCTGGCCGAATTCAAGACTTTTGCAGTCCGCGGCAACGTGATGGACCTGGCGGTCGGGGTCATCATCGGGGCGGCATTCAGCAAGATCGTCGACTCGCTGGTGAACGACCTGATCATGCCGGTGATCTCGTTCCTGTTCGGCGGCCGGTTCGACTTCTCGAACCTGTTCATCGTGCTCGGCACCATTCCGCCGGGGGTGCCCCGCACGCTCGATGCGCTGAAGAAGGCGGGCGTGCCGCTGCTCGCCTACGGCAGCTTCGTGACGATCCTGATCAACTTCATCCTGCTCGCGTTCGTCGTGTTCATGCTGGTGCGCGCGCTGAACCGCTGGCGCGCTCAGCCGGCCCCCGCGCCCGCCCCGGCGGCGCCGCCGCGAACCGAAGCGCTGCTGGCGGAGATCCGCGACCTGCTGGCGCGGCCGGAGCCGGCGCGCTGATCGGCGTGGACCGGACGGCGAACCGCAACCCGCTAGACCGGATTCGGATCGTCGATGAACTCGGCGTGCAGGTCGAAGCGCTGCGCGACGCGAGCCGCCAGCGCCTGCACGCCGTAGCGTTCGGTGGCATGGTGGCCGGCGGCCGCATAGACGACGCCGGCCTCGCGCGCCAGATGGGTGGTGCGCTCGGAGATCTCGCCCGACACGAACGCATCTGCGCCCAGATCGATCGCCTGCTGCAGCAGGTCCTGGGCAGCGCCGGTGCACCAGGCGATGCGGCGGATCGGCCGCTGCAGCGGCCCGACCAGCAGCGGCGCGCGTCCCAGCCGCGCCTGCAGGCGCTCCGCGAGCTCGGACGCCGCCAGCGGCGCGTCGAGCGCGTGCAGGCACACCAGTTCGTCGTCGCCGCCGCGCAGGTCGACCCGCCAGCCCATCCGCTGCGCCAGCTGCGCGTTGTTGCCGAGCTGCGGATGCACGTCCAGCGGCAGGTGGAAAGCGAACAGATTGATGTCATGGCGCAACAGCAGCGCGATCCGCTCGCGCCGGGTGCCGGTCAGCCGCGGGTCCTCGCCGCGCCAGAAATAGCCGTGATGCACGAGCAGCGCGTGCGCGCCGCGGGCGATCGCCGCGCGGATCAGCGCCGCGCTCGCGGTGACGCCGCAGACCAGCCGCTCGATCCGCTCGGCGCCCTCGATCTGCAGGCCGTTCGGGCAGTAGTCGCGAAACTGGCGCGCCTCGAGCACGGCGTCCAGGTGTTCGGCGAGCTCGGCGCGGCCGACCGCGCCGCGGCCGGCGGCAATCGCGGTCAGCGCGGCGGCCTCGGCGCTTTCGGGTTCATCATGCTGCATTCTCGGCTCCGGGCGGATCGATGCTGCACCGGCTCTGGTTGACGTTCGCGCAGGCGGTCACGGTCGGGCTGGCCGTGCTGTTCATCGTGGCAACGCTGCGGCCCGAGTGGCTGCCGCGCGAGCCGCGTCGGCCGGACGCAGCGCTGCAGCCCCACTCCGCCGCCGACGGCGCCCAACCGATTCTGTCATATGCCGAGGCCGCCCGCCGCGCAACGCCGGCCGTCGTCAATATCTTCACCAGCAGACCTCCGCGCGCCGCGCCCGATCCGGCGCTGCCGGGCGAACCCGCGCTGCGGCGCTACCTCGGCGAGCCGCTGCGGCGCCCCCCGCACAGCGCGAGCCTGGGCTCGGGCGTGATCGCATCGCCCGACGGGCTGATCCTGACGAACCACCACGTGATCGACGCGGTCGACGAGCTCGAGGTGCTGCTGGCCGATGGACGGCGCGCGAAGGCGACGGTGCTGGGGGTCGATCCGGAGACCGACCTCGCGGTGCTGCGGATCGCGCTGCCGCAGCTGCCGTCGATCGAGTTCGGCGATTCGGATTCGGCCCGGATCGGCGACGTCGTGCTGGCGATTGGCAATCCGTTCGGCGTCGGCCTGTCGGTCACGATGGGAATCGTGTCGGCCACCGGGCGGACCCAGCTGGGCATCAACACGTTCGAGAACTTCATCCAGACCGACGCGGCAATCAATCCCGGCAACTCCGGCGGCGCGCTGGTCGATGCGCACGGACGCCTGCTCGGCATCAACACCGCGATCTACTCCAGGACCGGCGGCTCGCTCGGAATCGGCTTCGCGATCCCCGCGTCGAGCGCGCGCTCGGTGATGGAGCAACTGGCGCACGGCGGCACCGTCGTGCGCGGCTACATCGGCGTGGAGCCGCAGGACGTGACCGACGAGCTGGCGCAGGCGCTGAAGCTGGCGCGGCGCGACGGTGCGGTGATCGCCGGCGTGATGCGCGGCGGCCCGGCCGACCGCGCCGGCGTTCGCGCCGGCGATCTGCTGCTGGAGATCGACGGGCAGCCGGTCGCGAACACCGCGGCAGTGCTCGGCGCAATCGCGCAAATGCGTCCCGGCAGCACCGGCAAGTTCCGGTTCCTGCGCCAGGGCAACCCGCTCGAGCTGTCGATCGCGATCGGCACCCGCCCGAAGCTCGGAACGCCGCAGCAGCGGGTCGAATAGCCGTCGCGTCGCCGCGTCAGCCCTCCGGCGCCCGCGGGATCAGCTCTCCTGCGCTTCGGCGCCCTCGGGCGCGCGGCTGCGCGCCTTCACGTAGCCGGCGATGAAAATGCCGAGCTCGTACAGCAGCAGCAGCGGCACCGCGAGCATGAACTGCGACACCACGTCCGGCGGCGTCAGAATCGCCGCGACCACGAATGCGCCGACGATCACGTAGCGGCGAGCCTGCTTGAGCTGATCGACGCTGACCATTCCGAGCTTGACCAGCAGCATCTGCACCACCGGCACCTCGAAGGTCAGCCCGAAGCCGAAGAAGATCGCCAGCGTGAAGTCCCAGTACTTCTGCAGGTCCTGCAGCACCTCGGCGCCGGTCGCCTCGGAGAACGAGATGAAGAACCGGTACGCGACCGGCAGCACGAACAGGTAGGCGAACGCGATCCCCACGACCAGAAAGAACACGCTCGAGACGATCAGCGGCATCGCGAACTTCTTCTCGTGATCGTAGAGTCCCGGCGCGACGAACGCCCAGGCCTGATACAGCACCCACGGCAGCGACAGCAGCAGCGCCGTCAGGAACGCGACCTTCGTCAGCGTGAAGAACGCGCCGGCCTGATCGGTGAAGATCGGCTTGGTTCCCGGCGGCAGCGCCTGATACAGCGGCTGCGACAGGAACTTCATGATCTCGGCCGAGAAGTAGAAGCAGACGACGAACAGCAGCAGCACGACGACGAGCGCCTTGATCAGCCGGTCGCGAAGCTCGACCAGGTGCGAAACGAAACTCTCTTCCTCGCTCATCGTGTGCTCGTGCTGCGGCTTGCGCTCAGTGCAGCGGCCGCTTCGGGCGCCGCACGCCGAGCTCGCGATCGCGCTCGCGGCGCCGCTCCTTGATCCGCTCGCGCAGCCGCCGCTGCGCATAGACGCGGTCCCAGTCGGTGGCCGGCTCGGTCAGCGCCGCGGGCGCCGGCGCCGCATTCGGGTCGAGCGCGCGGCTGGCCGCATCGAAATCGCTCTGGACTTCCGACAGCGTCGTGTTCATCGACGACTCCAGCGACTGCGCGGCCTGCTGCACCTCGCTCTGCAGGTTGCGCAGCTCCTGCAGCTCCATCTGCCGGTTGATGTCGGTCTTCACGTCGTCGACGTAGCGACGCATCTTGCCGAGCCACTCGCCGGCCTGGCGCGCGAGCTTCGGCAGCCGCTCGGGGCCAACGACGATCAACGCGATCAACGCGATGACCACCATCTCGGTGAATGCGAAATCGAACATGGGCTTGCGGGGGTGCTCCCGAAAACGCCGCGAGCGGCCGACAGCCGCTCGCGCTTCCCTTCGGATCGCGCGGCGCCGTATCCGGCGCCGCTGGCGGTCAACCCTTGGGCTTTGCGTCGACGTCGATCGTCTTGTTGGCGTGGGTGGATTCGGGAGGAGGCGCGTCGGCCGATCCTTCCTTGATCCCTTCCTTGAAGCCCTTGACTGCGCTGCCCAGGTCCGACCCGATGTTGCGCAGCTTCTTCGTGCCGAACACCAGCATGATGATCACCAGCACGATCAGCCAGTGCCAGATGCTAAACGTACCCATTTCCTGCTCCTGTTGCGGGCTTGCCGGTCCGGCTACGGCCGCGGCATGCCGGACCGTAGGGGTTCCGGTCCGCCCATGATGTGCATATGGAGATGATACACCTCCTGCCGACCCACTCTGCCGTTGTTGATCACGACCCGGAAGCCGTCGTCGCAGCCCTGGCTGCGCGCCATCTGCCCCGCGAGCCCCAGCATCTTGCCCAGCACCGCCTGGTACTTCAGGTCGGCATCGTAGAGATTCTCCACGTGCACCTTCGGGATCACCAGGAAGTGCACCGGCGCGGCCGGATTGATGTCGTGGAAGGCCAGTAGGTCGTCGTCCTCGTGCACTTTCTTACACGGAATCTCGCCGCGGGCGATCCTGCAGAAAAGACACTCCTTGCTCACGTGCGTGTCCTCGCGTCGCTGTTGTCCGTCACCGATTGCCGTCGCGACGGCCGGAGTCGGCTTCGCGTCCGGCCCGCTGCTGCACCGTGCGGCCGGCTTTCTCGTCGATCCCCGACACCCCTTCGCGCCGCTCGAGCTCGGCCAGCACTGCGTCGGGGCCGAGGCGAAAATGCGCCAGCAGGATCAGCGTATGGAACCAGAGGTCGGCGGTCTCGGCGACGATGCGCGCCGCATCGCCGTCCTTGGCCGCCAGAACCGTCTCGGTCGCCTCCTCGCCGACCTTCTTCAGGATGCCGTCCTCGCCGCCGGCCAGCAGCCGCGCGACGTACGATCGCTGCGGATCGGCGCCGCGGCGGGACTCGATCGTCGCCGCCAGCCGTGCCAGCGTATCGTTGCCGCCCATCGTCATTCGTCTCCGCAAATCCGCGCGACCTCGCTCCGCCCGCCCTGCCCGCGACGGTTCGCGTTCAGGCGGCCCTTACCCGTAGATCTCCGACGGGTCCTTCAGCACCGGATCGGTGACGATCCAGCGTCCGTCGTGCAGCCGGCGGTAGAAGCAGGACTGCCTGCCGGTGTGGCAGGCGATTCCGCCGCCCTGCTCGACCTGCAGCACGATCACGTCGCCGTCGCAATCGAGCCGGATCTCACGCACCGACTGCACGTGCCCCGACGCCTCGCCCTTCTCCCACAGTCGCCGGCGCGACCGGGACCAGTATACGGCGCGCCCGCGGGCGGCCGTCTGCGCGAGCGCGTCGCGGTTCATCCAGGCGACCATCAAAATCCGGCCGCTGGTGGCATCCTGCGCGATCGCCGGCACCAGGCCGTCGGCATCCCAGCCGACTTCGTCGAGCCAGCGTTCGTCGCCGGCCGCAGCCGCGCCGGCCATCTACGCGATGCGCATCGGGATGCCCCGATCCGCCATGAAACGCTTGGCCTGTGCAACGGTGAACTCGCCGAAGTGGAAGATGCTGGCAGCGAGCACCGCGTCGGCATGGCCTTCGGTCACGCCGTCGGCCAGATGCTGCAGGCTGCCGACGCCCCCCGACGCGATCACCGGAATCGACACCGCGTCCGACACCGCGCGCGTCAAACCGAGATCGAAGCCCTGGCGCGTGCCGTCGCGATCCATGCTGGTCAAGAGGATCTCGCCGGCGCCCAGACGCTCGACCTCGATCGCCCATCGGACCGCGTCGCGGCCGGTCGCGCGCCGCCCGCCATGACTGTAGACCTGCCAGCGTCCCGGTCCGTCGGCCTTGGCGTCGATTGCCGCGACGATGCACTGCGCGCCATAACGCGCTGCGGCCTGCGCGATCAGCTGCGGATCGAGCAGCGCGGCGGTATTGATCGAGGTCTTGTCGGCGCCGGCGTTGAGCAGCCGGCGCACGTCCTCGAC
>DATLGW010000488.1:0-4215 GCA_035540315.1 Burkholderiaceae bacterium
GATGCCCTCGGTGATGCAGATCGCCAGGTCGAGGTCGGCCTCCACGGCCTCCCAGATCGCGTCGGCCGCGCCCGCGGGCGGCACGTAGATCACGGACACCGTGGCGCCCGTGGCCTGCTTGGCTTCCTTGACCGAGGCGTAGATCGGGATGTCGAAGATCTTCTCGCCGGCCTTCTTGGGGTTCACGCCGGCGACGAAGCAGCTCTTGCCGTTGGCGTATTCCTGGCACTTCTCGGTGTGGAACTGGCCGGTCTTGCCCGTGATGCCCTGGGTGATGACCTTGGTGTCTTTGTTGATGTAGATCGACATGGGGATTCCTTCAAGCCTTGACGGCCGCCACGACCTTCTGGGCCGCTTCAGCCATGGTGTCCGCGCTGATGATGGGCAGGCCCGACTCGGCCAGCATCTTCTTGCCCAGCTCCTCGTTGGTGCCCTTCATGCGCACCACCAGCGGGACGCTCAGATTCACCGCGCGGCAGGCGGTGATCACGCCGGTGGCGATGGTGTCGCACTTCATGATGCCGCCGAAGATGTTGACGAGGATCGCCTTGACCTTCGGGTTCTTGAGCATGATCTTGAAGGCTTCGGTGACCTTCTCGGCCGTGGCGCCGCCGCCGACGTCCAGGAAGTTCGCCGGCTCGCCGCCGAAGAGCTTGATGGTGTCCATCGTCGCCATCGCCAGGCCCGCGCCGTTGACCAGGCAGCCGATGTTGCCGTCGAGCTGGATGTACGCCAGCCCGAACTTCGACGCTTCGATCTCGGCCGGATCCTCCTCGTGCAGATCGCGCAACGCGACGATGTCCGGATGGCGGTACAGCGCGTTCTCGTCGAAGTTGATCTTCGCGTCGAGCGCGACGACGTCGCCCGCGCCGGTGACGATCAGCGGGTTGACTTCGAGCAGGCTGGCATCGGTGTCCCAGTATGCGCGGTACATCGCCTGCAGCGTCGCGCGGGCGCTGGGCACGCTGGCCGCCGGCACGCCGATCTTCGTCGCGAGCTCGTCGGCCTGCGCATCGGTCAGTCCGGTCTGCGGATCGATTGCGACCCGGTGAATCCGCTCGGGCGTGCGTTCGGCGACTTCCTCGATGTCCATGCCGCCGTCGCTGGAGGCCATCATCACGACCGACTGCGACACGCGATCCAGCACGACGCCGACGTAGAGCTCCTGCCGGATGTCGGCGCCTTCTTCGATCAGCAGCCGGCGCACCGTCTGCCCCTGCGCTCCGGTCTGGTGCGTGACCAGCTGCATCCCCAGCATCCGGGTCGCGAGCTCGCGAACCTCGTCGAGCGAGCGCGCGATCTTCACGCCGCCGCCCTTGCCGCGGCCACCGGCGTGGATCTGCGCCTTGACGACCCAGACCGGGCCGCCCAGCTTGCGCGCCGCCGCCACCGCGTCGTCGACCGAGAAGCAGGCGATCCCGCGCGGCACCGCAACGCCGTAGCGCTGCAGCAGCTCCTTGCCCTGATGCTCGTGGATTTTCATCGCGACCTCTCGGAGCCCAACGGGCGCTCCGCTGCGCAAAGTCATCGATGTTAGCACAGCACCTGCTGCGGCGACTGCGCGTCAGCGCAGCGCGTGCAACGGCCAAGCGCGCTGCGCGAGCGCTGATGCCGCGCCTATTCGTCGTCGCCGCAGTCGGCGGCGCCGCAGCGCTTCAGCACCGCGCGGATCGTGTCGGCATCGAAGCCGCGCTGCGCGAGGAATCGGTGCTGGCGAGCGCGCTCGGCCGCATCGCGCGGGGCGGTGCCGAAGCGCTTGCGCCAGACTTGCAGCGCGCGCTGCGGCTCGGACGCGCGCAACTGCGCCAGCAGCCGATCCGCGACCGCATCGTCGATCCGGTGGCTGCCGAGCTCCTGCTCGATTCGCCGCGCACCGAACGCAGGCGCGCGCCGGTGAATCAGGCTCTCGCAGAAGCGCTGCGCCGACAACAGCCGGCGCCGCTCGAGCTCGTCAAGCACTGCATCGAGCTGCGCGGGCTCGCTCGCGTGCGGGGCGAGCTTTCGTGCAAGCTCGACCCGGCTGTGCTCGCGCCGCGCGAGCAGCCGAAGCGCCCGCGCGAGCAACGTCGGCTGCGAGCGCATCGGCGCTTCAGGCGGCGGCCTCCTTGCCGCCTTCGATCACCGTCAGCCCGCGCGGCGTCACACCGAAGCTGGCCCGGACCTTGTTCTCGATCTCCAGCGCCATCTCCGGATGCTCGCGCAGGTACTCGCGCGCATTGTCCTTGCCCTGCCCGATCCGATCGCCGCCGTAGCTGTACCAGGCGCCGCTCTTTTCGACCACGTTCGCCTGCGACCCCAGCTCGAGGATCTCGCCCTCGCGCGAAATCCCCTCGCCGTACAGGATGTCGAATTCCGCGCTCTTGAAAGGCGGCGCGACCTTGTTCTTCACGACCTTCACCCGGGTCTCGCTGCCGATCACCTCGTCGCCGCGCTTGATCGAGCCGGTGCGCCGAATGTCCAGCCGCACCGATGCGTAGAACTTGAGCGCGTTGCCGCCGGTCGTGGTTTCGGGATTGCCGAACATCACGCCGATCTTCATCCGGATCTGGTTGATGAAGATCACCAGGCAGTTCGTGCGCTTGATCGTGCCGGTCAGCTTGCGCAGCGCCTGCGACATCAGCCGCGCCTGCAGCCCCGGCAGCGAATCGCCCATCTCGCCCTCGATCTCGGCCTTCGGCGTCAGCGCCGCGACCGAATCGATGACGATCAGATCGACCGAACCCGAGCGCACCAGCGCATCGGCGATCTCCAGCGCCTGTTCGCCGGTATCGGGTTGCGAGATCAGCAGATCTTCCAGCCGCACGCCCAGCTTCGACGCGTACTGCACGTCCAGCGCATGCTCGGCATCGATGAACGCGCAAGTGCCGCCGACCTTCTGCATCTCCGCAATCACCTGCAGCGTCAGCGTCGTCTTGCCCGAGGACTCTGGACCGTAGATCTCGACAACCCGGCCCCGCGGCAGTCCGCCGATCCCGAGCGCGATGTCCAGCCCGAGCGAGCCGGTCGACACGACCTCCACGTCGCGTTCGACTTCGCTGTCGGTCAACTTCATCACCGAGCCCTTGCCGAACTGCTTCTCGATCTGCGCCAGCGCCGCCGCCAGCGCCTTGGCCTTCTCGGCCTTGGCTTTCGTGTCTTCCATGAAGTTCCTTGCGCTCCGGAATCCGGAAAGAGTGGTCGGGAGTGGCGGGGGCGGTCCCAGCAAGCGGTCCGGCAATGCCGTTGCGTCCGCAATCGGGCCCACACCCGTTGCTCGGATTATCGCATCCATCCACTGTATATACAATCAGTCTTTCGGTCGAGACAGTCAGGCCGCCGGCGGCCGATCCTGCAGCTCGCGTCGCAGCAACTCGAGCCCGCGGACCAGCGCATGTTGCCCCGAGCGCAGCCGCACTCGGGCGCGGTCGCCGTCGACGCGCAGCGTCTGCGACACCACCAGCGGTTCGCCGCCGCCGGCCGGCTGCAGCGCCCAGCCGAAGCAGACGGTGCCGACCGGCTTGCCCGGCACCGCGCCCGAGGGTCCGGCGATGCCGGTGACCGCGACCGTCATCCGGGCGGCGCTGGCCGCCAGCGCGCCGGCGGCCATCTCGCGCGCGACCGCCTCGCTGACAGCGCCGTGCGCGGCCAACGTGTCCGACCGCACGCCCAGCATCTGGCGCTTGGAGTCGTCGGTGTAGGTGACGAACCCGCGGTCGAACCACCGGCTCGACCCGCCGGTCTCGGTCATCGCGCGCGCGATCAACCCGCCGGTACATGACTCGGCGCAGGCGAGCCGCATGCCGGCTCCCTCGAGCGCCTGGCCCAGCGCGACTGCGGCCGCGACCAGGCTCGACTCGAGCGCCGCCAGCTCGTCGCCGCCGCTCATCGTGCGCGGGCGCTGCGGCCCGCCCGTGCTACAGCGAATGCCATATCGCGAACACCAGCAGCGTGTAGAACGCCGCGAGCAGGTCGTCGAACATCGTGCCGAAGCCGCTGCGCAGCTGCCGGTCGAAATGGCGGATCGGCGGCGGCTTGATCACGTCGAACGCGCGAAACAGCAGGAAAGCGACCAGCTGCGACATGAACCCGCCCGGCACCAGCAGCAGCACCAGCCAGAACGCGATGATCTCGTCCCAGACCATGGCCGGGTGATCGTGCACGCCCAGGTCGCGGCCGGTGCGGCCGCAGGCCCAGCAGCCCGCCGCGAAGCCGACGACGATCGCCGCCGCCCACACC
>DATLGW010000489.1:0-7995 GCA_035540315.1 Burkholderiaceae bacterium
GCCTGCGGCGGCGCGGCGATGCCGGGAACGCAACCGGTGATACGCTGGCTGTCGTGGCGGCCGGATCGCGCAGTCGACCGTGGAGCGACAGGCCGGCCGCCCGAGCCGCCGCATGCACGATCACCACGCCCATCACCACGCTGCCGTCGATCTGCGGACCGCGAGCCGGCGCGCGCTGCTGATCGGCATCGCGCTGAACGCCGGGTTCGTCGTCGTCGAGGCGACCGCGGGCTGGATCACCGGCTCGCTCGCGCTGCTGTCGGACGCTGCGCACAACCTCAGCGACGTCGGCGGGCTTGCGCTGACGTACGCGACCGCCTGGGCCGCGACGCTCGCCGGCAGCGCCCGGCGCACGTACGGCTGGCGTCGCTTGACGATCCTGGGGGCGCTGGGCAATGCGGTGCTGATCCTGGCCGCAATGGGCGCAATCGGGTGGGAGGCGGTCCGACGGCTGTCCGAGCCGGCGCCGATCTCCGGCGGCGTCGTGATCGCGGTCGCAGCCACCGGCGTGCTGGTCAACGGCCTGACCGCAACGCTGCTCGCTCGCGGCAGCAAACGCGACCTGAACGTGCACGGCGCGTTCCTGCACATGGTCAGCGACGCGGTCGTGTCGCTCGGGGTCGTCGTCTCCGGCGGGATCTATCTCGCGACCGGCTGGCTGTGGGTCGACCCGGCCACGAGCCTGGCGATCGCGGTCGTGATCGTCGTCAGCACCTGGAGCCTGCTGCGCCAGTCGGTGCACCTGACGCTCGACGGAGTGCCGGCCGCGATCGAGCTCGACGCGGTGCGAGCGACGCTGCTCGAGCTCGACGGCGTGACCGGCCTGCACGACCTGCACGTGTGGGCGATGAGCACCACCGAGACCGCACTGACCGCGCACCTGGTCGTCCCCGGCCTGCGCGGCGTCGGCGACGAGCTCAACGTCGATGCCGCGCGCCGGCTGCGCGAGCGCTTCGGCATCGAGCACGTGACGATCCAGCTCGAGACCGACCCGTCGGTGTGCGCGAGCGGCGCGCATTGCGAGCCGACGACTGCGCACCGGCACGATTGACGAAACGGGCCGCCGCGACGGCTCCGAGCTGGCTACCGCGGCGCTTCGCTGACCGGCGGCTGCGGCTCGCGGCGGCGCAGCCGCCGCCACAGCCACGGCGCGACCAGCAGCAGCACCGTGACCGCCAGGATCGCGCCCGAGATCGGCCGCGTGACGAACACGATCGGATCGCCCTGGCTGATCGCGAGCGACCGGCGCAGCTGCTCCTCGGCGAGCGGCCCGAGGATCATGCCGACGACGACCGGCGCGGTGCCGAAGCCGTAGCGTCGCATCAGGAAGCCCATCACGCCGATCGCATACAGCAGGAACACGTCGAACGCCGACTGCCGCATTCCGTACACGCCCATGCCGGCGAACACCAGGATGCCCGCGTACAGCTGCGGCCTGGGGATCCGCAGCAGCTTGACCCAGATGCCGACCAGCGGCAGGTTCAGCACCAGCAGCATCACGTTGCCGATGTAGAAGCTCGCGATCAGCCCCCACACCAGCGCGCTGTTGCTGACGAACAGCAGCGGCCCCGGCTGCAGCCCGTATTGCTGGAACGCCGCCAGCAGGATCGCGGCGGTCGCCGACGTCGGCAGCCCGAGCGTCAGCAGCGGCACCATCGTGCCGGTCGACGCGGCATTGTTCGCCGCCTCGGGCCCGGCGACGCCTTCGATTGCGCCGTTGCCGAACTCCTCGGGCCGCTTCGACAGCTTGCGCTCGACCGCGTACGACAGGAACGTCGGGATCTCAGAGCCACCGGCCGGGATCGTGCCGAACGGAAAACCGATCGCAGTGCCGCGCAGCCAGGGCTTCCAGGATCGCGACCAGTCCTGCGCGGTCATCCAGACTGCACCCTTGACTCGCTCGAGCCGGTCCTCGATCGCATTGAGCTTCGACGCGACGTACAGCGTCTCGCCGACCGCGAACAGGCCGACCGCGATCGTCACGACCTCGATGCCGTCGAGCAGCTGCGGCACGCCGAACGCGAACCGCGCCTGGCCGCTCTGGTTGTCGATGCCGATCACGCCGATCGCCAGCCCGAGGAACAGCCCGGTCAGCCCGCGCAGCGTCGACTCGCCGAGCACCGCCGACACCGTGACGAACGCGAGCACCATCAGCGCGAAGTACTCGGGCGGACCGAATCGAAGCGCGAGCTCGACGACCTGCGGCGCGACCAGCGTCAGCAGCACGGTCGCGAGCGTGCCGGCGACGAACGAGCCGATCGCGCTGGTGGCGAGCGCCGGGCCGGCGCGCCCGCGCTTGGCCATCTGGTTGCCTTCCATCGCGGTGATGATCGTCGCGCTCTCGCCCGGCGTGTTCAGCAGGATCGACGTCGTCGAACCGCCGTACATCGCGCCGTAGTAGACGCCGGCGAACATGATCAGCGCGCCGGCCGGATCGAGCTTCGTCGTCAGCGGCAGCAGCAGCGCGACGGTGACCGCGGGACCGACGCCCGGCAGCACGCCGACCGCTGTGCCGAGCGTGACGCCGACGAACGCCCACAGCAGGTTCTGCGCGGTCAACGCGACCGCGAAGCCCTGCGCGAGCTCGACCCACATCGCGTCAGAACGGCAGGACGCCGCGCGGCAGCGTCAGGCCCAGCCCGTAGTTGAACATCAGGTAGACCCCCACCGCGAGCACCGCGCCGACGACGGCGTTCAGCGCCCAGCGACGGCTGCCGAAGCCGCGCGCGACCAGCAGGTACAGCGCGATCGATGCGATCACGAATCCGGCGCGCTCGATCAGCAGCCCATACGCGACGATTCCCGACGACACCAGCGCGAATGCGCGCCAGTCGGTCGGCAGCGCGCGCTGCGCGGCCTCGTCGAAGTCGCGGAATCCGCCGGTCAGCGCCTCGCGCAGCAGCAGCGCAGCGGCAAGCAGCAGCCCGGCGCCGACGATGCGCGGCATCACCTCCGGTCCGACGGTCGAGTAGCCGCCGCCGGGGGGAATCAGGAACGATCCGGCGAAGAAGAAGACGCCGAAAACGGCAACGCCCGCTGCGATCAGGACCTGACCCAGCGGGCGCATCGATCGGCTCGGCAGGCCGCTACTTGCTCAGCTTCAGGTCCGCGAGGATCTCGGCGATCCGCTTCGTGTCCTTCTCGATGTAGGCCTTGTACGCGTCGCCGGCCAGCCAGACGTCGGTCCAGTTGTTCTGCTCGAGCGCGGCCTTCCACGCCTTGCTCTTGACGCCGGTCTCGACGGCGCGGATCAGCGCATCGCGTTGCTCGCGCGTGATACCGGGAGCGGCGAAGACCCCGCGCCAGTTCGCGAGCTCGACGTCGATCCCCTGCTCCTTCAGCGTCGGCACGTTGACGCCGTCGATCCGCTTGGGCGACGACACCGCCAGCGCGCGCATGCGGCCCGACTGGATGTGCTGAGCGAACTCGCTGTAGCCCGACACGCCGGCCGACACGTGACCGCCGATGATCGCGGCGACCGCCTCGCCGCCGCCCTTGAACGGCACGTAGTTCACGCGCGACGGCTCCACGCCGACCTGCTTGGCGATCATGCCGGCGAGAATGTGGTCGGTGCCGCCGGCACTGCCGCCGCCCCAGGAAATGCTGCCGGGATTGGCCTTGAAGCGCGCGACCAGGTCCTTCATGTCCTTGACCGGCGAGGACGCCGGCACCACGATCACCTCGTACTCCTCGGTCAGCCGCGCGATCGGCGTGACCATCGACAGGTCGACCGGCGACTTGTTCTGGATGATGCCGCCGACCATCACCATGCCGCCGATCATCAGCGCGTTCGGGTCGCCCTTGGCCGAGTTCACGAACTGCGCGAGCCCGATCGTGCCGGCCGCGCCGCCCTTGTTCTCGAACTGCGCGCTCTTGATCGCGCCGGCGCTCTGCATCGCCTGCGCCAGCGCGCGTCCGGTGGAGTCCCAACCGCCGCCCGGATTCGCCGGGACCAGGATCTTGACGTTGTCGACCGCGAACGCGGCACCGGATGCGGTCAGCGCCGCGGCCAGCATCAGCGAGCGCAGCGCACGGTATGGACGAAGCAGCACGGCCAGTCTCCCCACGGAATCGGTTGTGCGGGCATGGTAGCCGAAAACGATCGGCGCCGACATCCATGGCGGCGGCTGCCTGCGTCCGGCGCGACCACGCGCTGCGATCGGCGCCGAGCCGCTGCGCGCCGGCGCTCAGCTGCCCCCGGCAAAAGCGACGATGCGGCTTGCCGGCATCGCGCCGCTGGCGCGTTCGATCTCGCGGCCCCGCTCGAGCCTGACCAGCGTCGGGATGCTGCGAATGCCGAAGCGGCTCGCCAGCGCCGGGTTCGCGTCGCTGTCGACCTTGGCCAGCACCGCCCGGCCCTTCAGCTGCGCCGCGGCCCGGGCGAACTCCGGCGCCATCGATCGGCACGGTCCGCACCATGCGGCCCAGAAGTCCACGACCACCGGCAGCTCGGTACGGGCGGCGAACGCGTCGAAATTCGCATCGGTCAGCTCGACCGGTCGCCCGGGCAGCACCGGCTGGCCGCAACGGCCGCAGACGGGATCGTCGCCCAGGCGCGCAGCCGGGATCCGGTTGACCGCGCCGCAGCCAGCGCAGCCGACGTGAACGCGAGGCTCGTCCATCCGCTTTCTCCGATCGAACTGGTGTGTTCACACTCTGGGCCGATATGGGGCCGATCGACCGCGGACACAAGCGGCTGCGGTCGGCCGCTCGCGTCGCCGACCGACGCCGGGCCTCCGGGGCTTGCCGCCGGCGATCTCAGCGCGCTGCGTTGATCGCGTCGACGGTTTCGCCTGCGATGCGGCGGTCGCGCTCCTCGCGAACCAATCGATCGACGTCGGCTTCGGCGACGCCGGCACGCGTCATCACCAGCGCGCCCAGCCGCAGCGTCGACTCGAGCGTCTCCGGAATCACCGCCTCGGCGCCGGCGGCGCTGAGCTGCCGCGCATGCTTCTCGTCGACTGCCCGCGCGAAGATCGGCAGCTGCGGGAACTCGCTGCGGATCGCGTTCACGATCCGCAGCGCCGGTGCGGCCTCGTCGATCGTCACCACCAGCGCGACCGCATTCTCGAGTCCGAGCCGGCGCAGCAGCTCGGGCCGCGACGCGTCGCCGAAGTGCGCGGGACGCCCTGCGTCGCGCTGAGCGGCCACCACGCGGGGGTCGGCATCGATCGCGACGTACGGCGTGGACTCGCGGTCGAACATCTCGGCCAGCATGCGTCCGACCCGCCCGAAACCGGCGATCACGACGTGCCCGCCCGGGGTCGCCGAGTCGGCTGCCGCAAGCGATCCGCTCCACCAGCGGCGGTCGATCGCGACCCGCAACGCCTGCCCGATCCGCGCGACCAGCGGCGTGGCCACCAGCGACAGTCCGATCACCCACATCGCGAAGCGCCCCGCGTCGGCATCGATCGTCTGCGCTGCGATCGCTGCGGCGAGCACGACGAACCCGAATTCGCCCGCCTGCCCGAGCAGCAACCCGCCCTCGACCGCCGCGCCGCGCTCGAGGCCGGCGAGCCGCAGCATCGGCGCCAGCACGATCGCCTTGAGCACGAACAGCCCCGCTACCGCCGCCGGCAGCAGCATCGGCTCGGTCACCAGCGCCCGCACGTCGAAGCCCATGCCGACCGAGAAGAAGAACAGCCCGAGCAGCAGTCCCCGAAACGGCGCGAGCGTGAGCTCGATCTCGTGGCGGAACTCGGTTTCGGACAGCAACACGCCCGCGAGCAGCGCCCCCAGCGCAAGCGACAGCCCCGCGAGCTGCGTGGCCACCGCGATCGCGAGCGTGAACACGACGGTCAGCGCCATCAGCGAATCGGGCTGTCCCGGCAGGCTGAGCTGGCGAAACAGCGGCCGGATCACCAGGTTGCCGATCAGGTAGATCAGAACCACGGCGGCCAGCCCCTTCACGAGCGCCAGGCCGGTCGCCGTCAGCGGCTCGACGTCGGCGCCCAGCACGATCGCCAGCACCAGCACGGGCGCGACCGCCAGGTCCTGCAACAGCAGCACCGAGAAACTCGCTCGGCCCAGCGGCGTGCCGACCTCGCGCCGGCGCGTCAGCAGCTGCATCACGACTGCAGTCGACGAGAATGCGAGCGAGAAACCGATGACGATGGACGCGACCGTCGTCGCGCCCGCCGCCCTCGCCAGCAGTCCGATCGCCGCGGCACTGACCAGCAACTGTCCGGTGCCCACGCCGAACACCCAGCGGCGCAGCGACACCAGCCGCTGCAGCGACATCTCCAGCCCGATCGTGAACATCAGGAACATCACGCCGAGCTCGCCGAGCGCTGCGAAGCCCTCGTGGCTCGGGAACGTCACCCACTGCAGCCACGGCTGCTCGTGCGCCAGCGACGCCAGCCCGAGCGGCCCGAGCAGCGCCCCGGCAATCAGAAAGCCGAAGATCTGGTTGAACCGCAGCCGCTGCAGCAGCGGAATGAGCAGTCCCGCAACCGCGAGGAACAGCATCGTCTCGCGCAGGTACGGGATGGGGATCGCGTCGTGCATTGCCCGATGCTAGCGTCGCCGCCGGGCGCGGACGTTGATCGGCAGCAAAGCCGCGCTCAGCTGCGCCCGTAGACCTCGTTGACCTGCTGCGCCACGCGCACGAACGTCGTGCATTTCGACAGGTCCTTCAGCTTGCGCGCTCCCACGTACGTGCAGGCCGAGCGCAATCCGCCCAGGATTTCCTGCACCGTCTCGTCGACCGGACCCCGGGCGGGCAGCAGCACCGACTTGCCTTCGGACGCGCGGTATTTCGCGACGCCGCCCGCGTATTTCTCCATCGCCTCGGCCGAGCTCATTCCGTAGAACTTGCGAAACGTCTTGCCGTCCTGCTCGACGATCTCGCCGCCGGATTCGTCGTGCGCGGCGAACATGCCGCCGAGCATCACGAAATCGGCACCGCCGCCGAACGCCTTCGCGACGTCGCCGGGCACCGTGCAACCGCCGTCGCCGCAGATCTGGCCGCCGAGCCCGTGAGCGGCATCGGCGCACTCGATGATCGCCGACAGCTGCGGATAGCCGACGCCGGTCTTGCTGCGGGTCGTGCACACCGACCCCGGTCCGATTCCGACCTTGACGACGTCGACGCCGGCCAGGATCAGCGCCTCGGTCATGTCGGCAGTGACGACGTTGCCGGCCATGATCACGACGTCCGGATAGCGGTCCCGGAACTTCCGGACGAACGCGACGAACGCTTCGGTGTAGCCGTTGGCGACGTCGATGCACACCCACTCGATCGCGCCGCCGCTGCGCTTCCAGACGTCGTCGAACTTCGCCAGGTCCGTATCGAGGATGCCCAGCGAATAGAACGCGTACTGGTTGTGCTCGCGGTTCGCGCGATCGAAGAACTGCACCAGCGCGTCGACCGGGTAGTACTTGTGCAGCGCGCAGTGCATCCGGTGCCGCGCCAGCGCGCGCGCCATCTCGAACGTGCCGACGGTGTCCATGTTCGACGCGATGATCGGCACCGACGGCCGTTGCAGCGGCGCGTGCCGGAACCGGAACTCGCGGACCAGGTCGACTTTCGCGCGGCTGCCCAGCGTCGAGCGCTTCGGGCGCAGCAGCACGTCCTTGAAATCGAGCTTCGGCTCGTATTCGATTCTCATCCCAACAGCTCCCGCAACGGCGCGCCGCCGATCGCCCGCTCGCGACTCATCGCGTCGCCGCCGGCTCGGTTGCACGCAGCCGGCTGCGCCGGACCAGCTGCGCGAGGATCACCGGGGTCAGCAGCGTGGTCAGCATCACCATCACGACGATCACCGAGAACGCGTGGTCGTCGATCACTCCCAGCCCCTTGCCGACGACGGCGAAGATCAGTCCGACCTCGCCGCGCGGCGCCATTCCCCAGCCGACGATCCACTTGTCGACGCGCCCGGCGACCAGCCCCGACACCAGCTTGCCGGCGAACGCGAGCGCTGTCACCGCGAGCGCGATCCAGACCGTGTTCAGGTCGGCGAGCGTGCGCAGGTCGACCTGCATGCCGGTGTAGAC
>DATLGW010000490.1:0-3522 GCA_035540315.1 Burkholderiaceae bacterium
AGGACTTCTATCGCGGACAGACCGCCGCGCGGATCGCTGCGGCCGCCGCGCAGGCCGGCGCCGCGCTGGATGCGGCCGACCTGGCCGCGCATCGCGCCGATTGGACGACGCTGCTGCACGCCGACTTCCGCGGCGGGCGCCTGTACGAGATGCCGCCGAACGGGCAGGGGGTGCTGGCGCTGTTCGCGCTGTCGGTGCTGCAACGGCACGATCTGCAGCGCCATCGGCTCGACGGCGCGCAGTCGCTGCATCTGCAGATCGAGGCGATCAAGGTCGCGTTCGCCGAGCTCGTGCCGCACCTGGGCGATCCGGACGCAATGCGGCACGACGTGCGGCAGCTGCTGTCGCCGCAGCGCATTGCGCAAGCGGCCGCTCGAATCGATCCGGACCGGGCGTCGGACTACGGCCACCGGCTGGTGCCGCTCGCCGGGACCGTCTATCTGGCTGCAGGCGATCGCGACGGCATGATGGTGTCGCTGATCCAGTCGAACTACATGGGTTTCGGCTCCGGCGTCGTGGTGCCCGGCACGGGCGTTGCGCTGCAGAACCGCGGCGCATGTTTCGCGACCGATGCCGATGCGGTTGCGGCGATTGCGCCGGGGCGGCGCCCGTTCCACACGATCCTGCCCGGCTTTCTCGATGGCGACGGTGTTGCGGCCGCGTTCGGCGCGACCGGCGGCGCATTCCAGCCGCAGGGGCACGTGCAGCTGGTGGTGCGGCTGCATCCGTACGCCCAGCCGCCGCAGGCGGCGATCGATGCGCCGCGGTTCAAGATCGGTGCCGGCCGCAGCGTCGTGCTGGAGCCGGGGTTTGCCGACGCGACGGTGCAGGGTCTGCGGCAGCTCGGCCACGACGTGACGTCGCAGCTGCGCAGCAGCTGGGATTTCGGCGGCATGCAGATGCTGCAGCGGCGCGCCGACTGCTACTGGGGCGCCTGCGACTGGCGCCGCGACAGCTACATCGCGGTCGGCTGACGCTCGGTGCGCGCGCCGCGCATCACCGGCCGACCCAGCTGCGGTTCTCCATCACGTCTGCGATCACGCGCGCGGCGCGCGCGGCGCCGTCGGTCTCGACCGGCTTGTAGCGCACCGGCGCGAACATCCGCTGCAGCGCCTGGTGCGCCAGTTCCCGGTCGTCGATGTCGCGATAATTCACAGCGCAATCGGCGCAGTAGTTGTGCAGCCGGTTGCGCACGTGAACGCACTGCTCGAAATGCCGCTGCAGCGGAAAGCTGACGAACGGCCGGCGCGTCGCCACCAGCTCCATGCAGGTGCTCAGGCCGCCCTGCACCAGCGCCAGGTCGCAGCAGGCCAGGTGCTCGAACAGGTTGTGCACGTACGGGCGCACCTCCAGCCCCGGGTGCTGCGGGAACGATTCGGGCGCAAGCCGCGGTCCGGCGACTAGGATCATCCGCAGTTGCGGCACTTCGCGCTTCATCAGCGGAAACGCGCGGGCGATCCGGTGCAGCAGATGACGGCCGACCGCCGTCCCGCCGACGGCCGCGATCGCGATCTTCTCGCGCTGCCCGTAGCCGTGCCTGGCCCGCAGCGCATCGGTGTCGGCGAGCGCCGCCGGATCGAACGGCAGCGCGTAGCCGGTATAGCAGAAGTTCCTGTCGGTCCAGTCGCGGATCTGCGGCAGCCCGGGGCCGAACGACGCATCGGTGACGTCCTCGGGATTGCCGACGAAGATCGCGCGGTCGCGGATCCACGGAAAGCGCGCGACATGCTCGATGTCGTCGGCATTGCGATCGGCGCACAGGAACGCCTCGCGTTCGTCGCCGTCCATCGGCAGGCAGCCGACGAAGTCGGTCAGGAACACGAACGGCTGGCGCTTGAGCTCCGGGTTCTCATGATAGTAATAGTCGACGTCCCACGCTTCGTCGCCGATCACGATGTCGTAATGCTCCGACTCGACCAGGTCGGCGAACGTCATGAAGTTGTTCGCCATCACTTCGTCCATCGTCCGCAGCGCGAAGAACGCGTGCAAATCGTGCTCGCCGGCAACCTGCTCGAAGTGCCGGCTCTCGTTCGCGAGCCGGCTCGTGATCGGGTGCAGCCGCTCGCCTTCCTGCTGCAGGTAGCGTGCGGCCGGATCGACGGTGAACCAGTCGATGTCGAGGTCCGGCTGCAGCTTGCGCAGCTCGCGCGCGATCGCGAGGTCGCGCTGCACGTGCCCGAGCCCGATCGGGCTCGAGATGAACAGCGCGCGGCGGCGGCGGCTCATCGCCCGCGTCCACGTCGATTCGCGCGCGCTCGCGCCGACGAAATCGCGAATCGCGCGATTGACGACGACCGGATCGCGGCACATCGGCAAATGCCCGCCGGCCGCGATCGTCAGCATCCGCGCGCCGGGCACCAGCGCGTGGACTTCGCGCCCCTTCGCGTACGCGATGCGGCGATCGTCGTCGCCGTGGATCACCAGCGTCGGGCAGCGGATCTGCTTCGCGAGCTCGCGCAGGTCGTGCCCGGTCCAGCCGGCCAGCCCCATCGCAACGGTGCGGCCCTCGGTGGCCCAGCCCCAGCGCACGCCGTCCTCGTACTGCTTGGTCGAGTGCGGCTCGGTGAACAGCGTCGTGAAGAACTCGTCCAGGTGGCGCGGCCAGTCGTTGCGCATCACCTCGTAGGCCGCGGCCGTCGCCTCGGCCGCGGCCGGCGTCTTCAGCGTGCGTTCGGCAAAGCCGCCGATCACGATCAGATGGCTGACGCGCTCGGGTTGCTCGGCGGCCAGCCGGATCGACAGCATCGTCGTGGCCGAGATCCCGACCAGCGCGCAGCGTTCGATCTCGAGCGCATCGAGCACGCCGACCACGTCGGCGAAATACGCGTCGAGCGAATACGCAGCCGGATCGTCCGGACGATCCGACCGACCGTTGCCGCGCAGGTCCATCACCAGCACCCGGAAGTGGCGGGCCAGGTAGGGTACGTTCGCCTTCAGCACGCTGCTGTGGACGATCTGATAGGTCGGCGAGAACACCAGCCACGGACCCTGCTCGCCGTAGGCGGCGTAATAGGTCGCCACCCCGTCGCGCACGATGCGCCCGTCGCGCACCGGCGCCATCGTCTCGAACGGATCGGGCCGGTCCACTGCGTGCTCGGCCGGAAGCGGCCCGGCTTCCCGACGGATCCGTTGCGGAATCGGGTCCGATGACGTCATGACGACCTCCGCTTCGATTGGCTGCCTCGGCGCGGATTCGGCGCGGCGCTTCTTGCCCCCGCGTCGAGCTTCTCGAGCAGCGACTGCATCGCCTTCAGCGCGGCACGGTGGTGACCGTCGGCCTCGCCGATTCCAAGCACCATCTCCAGTTCCATTCCCATCCAGAACGTGCCGATCCACGAGCCGATCGCCTCCGCGGGCACCGGCAGCTTCAGGTCGTACCGCGCGATCGCATCGCGCACGGCGGCATCGACCAGCCGGCGCCAGGCGAGGTAGCGCGGCAGGAACTGAGCCCGCAGCGACGCGTCGGAGATGCTCGCCGCGCACAGCTCGATCATGATCCGCACGAACCCCGACCGCAGGTCC
>DATLGW010000491.1:0-6545 GCA_035540315.1 Burkholderiaceae bacterium
ATCTGGCGGCGCTTGCGTACTACGCGAACACCCGCGACATCCGTCCCGACGGGCCGCAGATCCACACCCAGGGCAAGCAGACCGTCAAGACCTATTGGGTCGACGTGCGCGAGGCCAACAGCTGGGGCACCGGCGTTGCGCGCACGGATCCGCGACGGCGCAACCAGCTGTGGCTGGCGGCGAAGTACGGCGGCTTCCGGGACCTGAACAACAACGGCCGGCTCGATCCGGGCGACGCGTACATCGACGAGAACCGCGACGGCGTGATCGACGTGCGCGACGTGTGGGACAAGAACGGCGACCTGCTGCCCGACAACTACTTCGAGGCCGACACCAGGCCATCGACCAGCGCCTCGGGCGTGTCGGCCTCGAAGTAGTTGTCGGGCAGCTGGTCGGGGTCGGTGCATGCGTTTCGCTACCTCGGCATGGACGCCGTGACCGGCAACGTGCAGACCGAGTTCAAGTGGGATGCGGCCGAGCGGATCGCGGTGCAGGACTGGGACATCGGCCGGCGGATCGTCACGATGCGCTCGAACCTGAACGAGAACGTGCCGCTGTTCACCGGCGCCACGCCGTTTCGCTGGGGCAACCTGACGGCGCAGCAGCGGATCGCGCTGAACAACGATCCGTTGCGGCTGGAGTGGCTGCGCGGGCGCAACGACATTCCGGGAACGCGGCTGCGCACGTTCCGCGACCACAACGGCATCGTCAAGCCGGCCGTGCTGGGCGACATCGTCGATTCGGAGGCGCGCTACGTCGGCAAGCCGATCTCCAAGCTGTCGGACGCGTACAACCCCGGCTATGCCGCGTTCAAGGCTGCACACGAGAACAGGCGTGGTGTGGTGTACGTCGGTGCCAACGACGGCATGCTGCACGCGATCGACGCCGACATCGACGGGCCGAACGGCGGCACCGAGATCTTCGCGTACGTGCCGTCGTTCACGTTCAATGGGCCGACCGCCGCCGACATCGACGGGCTGCTGGCGCTGACGCAGACGAGCTATTCGCACAAGTACTACGTGAACGCCACGCCGTGGGTCGGCGACGTCGACTTCGGCCGCACGCTGGGCCTGGTCGCAGCGCCCGATTGGCGCACGGTGCTGATCGGCGGCATGGGCAAGGGCGGGCAGGGCTACTTCGCGATCGACATCACCGATCCCGATGCGTTCGACAGCGAGTCCAACGTCGCGGGCAAGGTGCTGTGGGAGTTCACCGATCCCGACATGGGCTACAGCTACGGCTCGCCGCAGGTCGTCAAGACGCGCCGCTGGGGCTGGGTCGTGCTGCTGACCTCGGGCCACAACAACGTGAAGAAGAGCGCCGGGCTCAACAAGGGCAAGGGGTTCCTGTACGTGGTCGACGTCAAGACCGGCGTGCTGCTGGAGAAGATCGGCACGAACACCGGCAGCAATGCGAACCCGTCGGGGTTCACGCAGGTGACGGCGTACGTGCCCGATGCGGGCGACGGAACGGTCAGCGAAGTCTACGGCGGCGACCTGTTCGGCAACCTGTGGCGATTCGATTTCACCGGTGCCGGGTTCGTGCCCGCGCCCACGAAGATCGCGCAGCTGTCTGACGCGGGCGGCAATCCGCAACCGATCACCGCAGGTCCGGTGGTGCGCGCGGCGCCGCTGACGCGCAACCGCTACGTGTTCGTGGGCACCGGCAGGCTGCTGGGCCAAAGCGACGTTGGCTCGGCGCAGCAGCAGGCGTTTTATGCGATCCGCGATGGCAGCCGGCTCGAGCCGTGGCGCGTGGGCAACTTCCCGCCGGGGGTTTCGTTTCCGATCACGCGCAGCATGATGGTGCAGAACCCGAACCTGTTGAAGCCGATCGCCAACGACCCGACGCGCCCGGCCGGCTGGTTCTATCAGCTGCCGAACGCGGGCGAACGCGTGATCATCGATGCGGTCGACACCGACATCGGCAAGATCGCGTGGCTGGGGTCGATCCCGACGCCGGACAACCCGTGCGACCCGCAGCAGTCGTCGCGGATCTACGTTGCGAACTTCGAGACGGGCCAATCGCAGCTGTACGATCCGGTGGCGCTGCAGAGCGGCAACCTGGTGCGCATCACGTCGTACGACCCGCAAGCAGGCATCGTCGGGCTGCGGCTGGCGCGGGTGTCGGGCAACATCCGCGCGGTGCTGACCGGGCAGAGCGGCGAGCTGCGGCTGTCGCAGGAGCTGTTCCGCTACCTGAACCCGCGCACGATGAACTGGCGCGAAGTCACCGACCCGGGACTGTGACGCCGATGGGCGCGCCGCCGGCCACCCGCGCGGCCGCATAAGCGGCGAGCGCGCAGATCGCGATGCAGGTCCACTGGACTGCGGCATAACTGCCGAAGCGATCGAAGGCCGCGCCGGCGCCCACCGGACCGAGCAAGTTGCCGAACGCGGCGCCGCTGTAAAGCGTGCCGATGATTCCGGAGACAGCGCGGTGGCCGAACAGGTCGGTGGCGATCGCAGGCAACAGCGCGACGATGCCGCCGTAGGCGAGCCCGAACAGCAGCGCGAACGCGAACAGCGCGGCATAGCCGGCGGCCAGCTGCCAGACGATGTAGGCGGCGGCCATCGCCAGCTGCAGCACGATCAGCGTCAGCAGCCGCCCGAGCCGGTCGGCCAGCGCGCTGATCACGAAGCGGCCGACGAGACTGCCGATGCCGATCACGCCGACCAGCCCGACCGCCTGCGATTCCGCGATGCCGAGGTCGCGGGCCGACGGCGTCACGTGCGCGAACGGCGTGAACATCGCAACGCTGCTGACTGCGATCGACAGGTACAGCCACCAGAACCGGGACGTGCGCATCGCTTGCGACAGCGACACTCCGGTGGCGGCCGCATCGAGCCCAGCGGCAGCCGGACGCCGGCGCAGCAGCAGCGCCGCTGCCAGCCCGAGCGCGAGCGATAGCAGCGCGATCGCGCGCATCGCATCGCGCCAGCCCCAGGCCGCGATCGCAAACGAAGCCACGAGCGGAATCACCAGCGTGCCGGCGCCGATGCCGGCGCTGGCGATCCCGCTGGCCAGGCCGCGACGCCGCGAGAACCACGGCTGGACCGCGCCGATCGACGGCGTGTACACGAGCGCCACGCCGACGCCGATGCCGAAACCGTAGGCCACGTAGAGCGCGTGCAGCGACTGCGCGAAGCTCGCCGCGAACAGCCCCCCGGCAATGCACAACATGCCCGCCACCGACACCGCTCTCGGACCGAAGCGGTCGCCCAGCACTCCGGCACCGGCGCCAAGCAGGAAATAGGTGAGGCCCGACAAGCCGAACACCACCGACACGTCGGCTCGCTGCGCCTCGAACTCGCGAGCGAAAGACTCGAAGAACGCCGCGAAGGAATACGCAGCGCCGAAAACGATCGCCAGACATGCGAAACACGCCCAGACGACGACCCATCCGTAACGCGGTTCACCGGGCGAAGCGCCCGGCGCGGCATCGGTCATCCTCGGGAGCTCCTGCGGGTGAAAAGGGGTCGGGCGCAAAGAAATAGTACAATAGCGGTCCGCGCCGTCATCTTCTGGAGTCGTTCGTTGAAGACCAGCACCAAGCCCAGCTCCGTCATGAGCGCCACGCACCAGAAATCCGTGGTCAGCCGTCGCCAGGCCGAGCGCATGAAAAGCGGGCGGGTCGAGTCCCGGCCCGAAGACTACAAGAACATCGCGCCGAGCGAACAGGCGAAGCGGCTGCGCGACGCGCGCTCGCGCGCCGAGGACCGCAAGATGCTGATCGAGCTGGGATTGCTGTAACGCCCGCGCGCTTGCAGTTGCAACGAAAACCCGCGGAAAGCGGGTTTTTCTTTTATTACAGCAACTTGCATTGTCTTCTTCATTTGATCTCTGAGAATGGTCGGCTGAGAGGCTGCGTAGGACCGAATTTTGCTGCGGCGACGGTCCGATGAACGCCGCCGTGCCCACCGACTCGTTCTCAGAGCTGCAGCCGCCGGCGACCGAGGCGCTCCCGGATCCGTGGCCGCTGACACTGGCGACCTACAACATCCATGGGGCGGTTGGGCTGGACCGCCGCTTCGACCCTGGGCGCATTGCCGAGGTGCTGACCGAGATCGATGCCGACGTGATCGCGCTGCAGGAGGTGCCGCTGGGCGGGCGCCGCCGCCCGAACGTGCTGGCGCAGCTGCAGGCTGCGACCGGCTTCTTCGAGGTCGAGGGTCCCACGATCGACACCGCCGAGCGCCGCTACGGCAACGCGGTCCTCAGCCGCTATCCGATCATCGAGAGCCGGCACATCGACCTGTCGTTCGGGCGCCGCGAGCCCCGGGGCGCCCTGGACGCCGACGTGATGTGCCACGGTCATCCGCTGCGGGTGGTTGCCACCCATCTGGGGCTGCGCCCGGCCGAGCGGCGGGATCAGATCCGGCGGCTGCTCGAAGTGTGCGATACCGATCAAATGCCGGTGGTGCTGATGGGCGACATCAACGAATGGTTCATCTGGGGCCGTGCGTTGCGCTGGCTGGTGTCGCACTTCCAGGCGGCGCCGGCGCCGGCGACGTTCCCGTCGCGCTGGCCGGTGTTCGCGCTCGACCGGATCTGGATCCGTCCGCACCAGCGACTGTTGCAAGTGAAAGTCCACGCGACGCCGCTGGCCAAAGTCGCATCGGACCATCTGCCGCTGCTGGCGCACATCGGCGAGTGACGGCGGCGCTTGCCGCGCGGCCGGCCGCGGCGCGGACTGCGCGCTTCAGCGTCGGCGCGTCAGGCTTTCGGCGGTGCAGCGTCCGGCGTGCCGGCGCCGGCTTGCGGCGGCAAGGCTGCCGGCTTCGTTTGCGGCGCAGCCGCCTTGGGGCTGTTGCCCTTGTCGGGATTGCGGCGGCGCCAGCGGATCCAGCGCTGCTGGAACTCCCAGAACGCCACCAGCTCGCGCACGACGGCAGGCGGGAAGCCTTGGCGGCGCGGTCGCTGCGTCAGCAGCAGCTCGTTCATCGCGCGCTCGAGCAGGCCCGGCGACGTCCATATCGCGCCCAGACGGTTGACCACGTGCGGGAACTTCCGGGTCGTCTCGCGCAGCGACACGTCGGAAGCCGCCAGGCGCGCGATCAGCATTGCGCCGGCGGCGTCGAGCCGCCCGGTGCCGCTGCGGCCCGGGCGCGTCATCGCCGGGCGGGTCAGCGGGCCACCGTTGCCTGGGGACGGTTCGGGTTGCTGGTCTCGGTTCATTCGGCATCCGGCGAAGCGCAACGGATGCCATTGTGCCCGCGGCGCACGACGCGATGTTGCGCCGTAGCGCGTGCGCGCGCATCGAGTCGGCGGACGGCGCCGCGCGGCCGATCGGCGGCACCGCGCGTGTCGCGCCGGCGGCGGCGCGGGCGGCGGCTATTCGAGCCGGATCTCGCCTTTGAAAGACACGTCGAGCCGGATTGCCCCGATCTGCAGCGTGACCGTCGCCGGCAACGATTCATTGCCGGTCAGCAGCCCTAGGGCGATTGCGCGCGCCACCGCCTGCTCGATCTCGCGCTGCGAATTCACGCCGACCATTTTCAGGAACTTGCGCAGGCTCAGGTTGAAAGTCTCATCGTTCATCGCGCCCTCCGTGGCGGCAGCTGGCGATTGATTATGATGGGAACCTTCGCCGACTGCGCGCGCATCGCGCATGCGCTCATGCAACCGCATCTGCCGCCGGGGTCACTCCCGCAGGATCAGCTGATCGCGCAAGGCTTCTGCCGCGTCGACGCGAAGCAGCTGGCCGCGCTCGCCGACGTGCCGGCCGGCGCGCTCCCGCCGTTGGCGCGATACTGGAGCGAGTTGCCGCCCGATCGCTACCTGCGCGACGGCGGAAGGTACCGCTATCGACGCCATGCGTGCTTCGTGCAGACGATCGCAAGCGCTGCTCGCGGCGCCGATGCCGGCGCTGCGTTGCAGCCTGTTGCGCACCGCCCGCACTGGCAGTCGACTGCCTACAACGCATTGCACGGCGGGATCGAGCGCTGGTTCGAGCCGGTCGATCCGGCGCTGCTGGCCGAGCCGGCGTGGCAGGCGCTGGTGGGCGCGCTCGGCACGCTGTTCGCGCGCATCGCGAACGCGCCTCGCTGGCACATCGAGGCGCACCAGTTCCGCATCGATGCGAGCGAGGGCGTCGGGCGTCCGACGCCGGAGGGTGCTCACCGCGACGGCGTCGATTTCGTCGCGGTCGTGCTGGTCCGGCGGCGCGACGTGAAGGGCGGCGAGACGCGGGTGTTCGAGGCGGACGGCGAGCAGGGAGTGCGCTTCGAGATGCGGGAACCGTGGAGCGCGCTGCTGCTCGACGATGCACGGGTGATCCATGAGACGACGCCGATCCAGCCCGACGGCCCACAACCGCACCGCGACACGCTGGTGCTCACGTACCGGCAGGCTGGATTCCAGTCGGCGCCGAGCGCCGCCCGATGAACCGCGTCTGGAAGACGCTCAGGAGGAGAAGCGAATGACCGATACCCGCTCGGAGCGGGTATCGGTCATTCGCTTCTCCTCCTGAGCGTCTTCCAGACGCGGTTCATCGGGCGGCGCTCGGCGCCGACTGGAATCCAGCCTGCCGGTACGTGAGCACC
>DATLGW010000492.1:0-2210 GCA_035540315.1 Burkholderiaceae bacterium
CGTTCCAGACGGTCCGCGTGTACGGCACGCTGAGCGTCGCGGAGAACCTGACGACGGCGCTGCATGCGCACGAGCACCCGCACTGCTTCGGCAACCTGCTGCGAACGGCGGCGCTGCGTCGATTCGAAGACGAGGCGCGCCAGCGCGCCGCCGAGGTGGCGCGGCGCGTGGGCCTGTCCAAAGTGCTCGATCTGCCGGCCGGCGAACTGTCGTACGGGCAGCAGAAGCTGGTCGCGCTGGGCTGCGCGCTGATTGGCGCGCCGCAGCTGATCGTGCTCGATGAACCGCTGTCCGGCGTGAACCCGACGCTGTGCAACGAGATCGGCGAGATGCTTGCGGGGTTTCGCGACGAAGGCAAGACGTTCCTGCTGATCGAGCACAACATGAACTTCGTGATGCGGATGTCCGACTGGGTCGTCGTGCTCGACCAGGGGCGTCTGCTGACGCAGGGGCGGCCCCAGGACGTGCAGGCGGACGACCGCGTGCTGCAGGCGTACATCGGCGTGCCGCCGTCGATCGCCGCGAGGCGCGCGCATGAACTCGCGGTCGCAATCGGCGCTGCTGCGGCTGGAGGACGTTTTCGCCGGATACGGCGCCGAGCCGATCATCCGCGGCGTCGCCGAGTCCGTGCAGCCCCGCGAGATCGTCACGATCATCGGTCCGAACGGCGCGGGCAAGTCCACGCTGCTGCGCGCGATCTTCGGCGAGCTGCGGCTGATTCAGGGGCGCATCACGTTCGACGGACACGACATCGGGGCGATGGGTTCGCCCGAACGACAGCGGCTGGGCATCGGCTTCGTGCCCCAGGGACGCTGCAACTTCCCGCTGATGTCGGTGCGCGAGAACCTGAGGATGGGCTGTCACCTGCTGCCCCGTTCCGATCGCGCCGCTGCGGTGGAGCGAACGCTCGAGGTGTTTCCGATGCTCAAGCCGCGGCTGACGGTCAGCGCCGGAAACCTGAGCGGCGGCGAGCAACAGGTGCTGGAGATGGCGATGGTGCTGTCGACATCTCCGAAGATGCTGCTGCTCGACGAGCCGTCGCTCGGGCTGTCGCCGAAGACGATGAGCGAGGTCTTCGGCACGGTGCAGCGCATCCGCGACGAAGGGGTGACGATCCTGATCGTCGAGCAGAACACGGCCGGGGCGATCTCGATTTCGAATCGCGTCTGGGTACTCGAGCTGGGAACGCTGATCGCTTCAGGGCCGGCAGGCACGATCGCCAGCGATCCGCGAATTCGAATGGCTTATCTGGGGGGAGTCGAAGCGTAATGAAGGTCGCAACCGAGATCGTCCAGCTCGGACGGCCGCCGAGCGGGCCGGTCAACACCCCCGTCTACCGCGCCTCGACGATCGTGTTCGATACCCTCGACGAGTTCGAGCGGGCCAAGGATCACGAGCGGCACGCGCTGACTTACGGAAGATACGGCACGCCGACGACGTTTTCGCTCGAGGAGGCGATCGCCCGCATCGAAGGCGCATTCGCTGCAGCGCTGGTTCCCAGCGGCCTGTCGGCGATCACGACGGCGCTGCAGGCGTTCCTGCGCCCGGGGGATCACCTGCTGCTGCCCGACAGCGTCTACGGACCCGCGCGGCGTTTCGCGACCCAGTTCCTCGAGCCGCGCGGCATCTCCGCGAGCTACTACCCGGCTGCCTGCGGCGCAGGCATCTCGCAATTCCTGAGGCCCGACACGCGCGTGGTCTACCTCGAATCGCCCGGCTCGCTGACGTTCGAGATGCAGGACGTGCCGGCGATCTGCTCGGTGTGCAAGCCCCGCGGAATCGTGACGGTCGCCGACAACACCTGGGCCACGCCGCTGCTGTTCAAGCCGCTGGCGCACGGCGTGGACGTTTCGCTGCAGGCAGGAACGAAGTACCTGGTCGGACATTCGGATGCGATGATCGGAACGATTGCGGCAACGCAAAGCTGCTGGAACATGATCGAATCGACGATCGTGCAGCTGGGGCTTTGCGTGGCCCCCGACGAGGCGTATCTGGCCGCGCGCGGACTGCGGACGATGCCGGTGCGCCTGGCGCAGCATGCGCGCAATGCGATGGCAGTCGCATCCTGGCTCGAGCGCCAGCCGCAGGTCGCCCGCGTCTGCTATCCGGCGCTGGAATCCGATCCGGGTCACGCGATCTGGCAACGCGACTACCGCGGCGCCAGCGGCCTGATGGGCGTGTTCCTGAAGCCGTTGCCGCAGCTGCAGGCG
>DATLGW010000493.1:0-1673 GCA_035540315.1 Burkholderiaceae bacterium
ACGAACAGCGGCGCGGCGTTGCGCGCGGCGGTCACCGAAGGCGTCGGCATCGCGGCGATGCCGAGCTTTCTCGTGCGCGACGAGCTCGAGGCGGGACGCATCGAGGTGCTGCTGACCGACTGGACGATCCTGCCCCGGCTCGGCTTGCACGCGGTCTATCCGCATCGGCGGTTCCTCGCGCCGAAGGTGCGCTCGTTCGTCGAGGCGCTGCAGGCGGCGTTCGGCGACGCAGCGGCGGATCCGTGGTGGCCGGCGGATCCGCTGGGCGCGAGCGCCGTCGCTACTCGTCGATCTGGGGCTCGACGAGCTTCGCGAGCTTGCGCAGGGACTCCTGCCAGCCGAGATAACACGCGTCGGCAGGGATGACGTCCGGCACGCCCTGCTGCTCGAACGAAGCGGGCAGAATTCGACATCGCGCCCCAGGCTGGGCCTTGAGAACACGATCCCGCCGCTGCAGCGCGTATGGTGGCAGCAATTTGCTGCGCCGCAGCGTCGATCCGGCCGGCGCTGTCGACCAGGCTGCCGAACCTGTTCAGGAACTGAGGAGTCCTTGCGATGGAACGCGCGTCACGAGCATCGATCGTCACCGGCAGCGCCGGGGGAATCGGAGAGGCGACCGCGGTCGCGCTCGCGCGCCGCGGCGATGCGGTGCTGGTCGCGGACCTGAATCGCGCAGCCGCCGATGCGGTGGCCGGGCGGCTGCAATCGCAGGGGCTGATTGCAGCGGCCGTGCAGGTCGACGTCGGGGATGCCGACAGCGTGCGCGCGATGGCGCAGGCATGCATGGACCGATGGGGCCGCATCGACGTGCTGGTCAACAACGCCGGCATCGAGAGCTCGAGCCCGTTCCTGAAGATCGACCTCGCCGAGTACGAGCGCGTGATGCGCGTGAACACGACCGGGGCGTGGAACTGCTGCCAGGCGGTGATCCCGACGATGATCGCGCAGGGCGCGGGATCGATCGTCAACGTCAGCTCGGTGGCCGGGCAGCGCGGCGGCGGCCTGCTCGGCACGTCGGCGTACGCGACGTCCAAGGGGGCGCTGATCGCGTTGACGAAGGCGCTCGCGCGCGAGTTCGCGAAGGCCGGAATCCGCGTGAACGCGGTTGCGCCGGCGCTGACGATGACCGACCTGGTGCAGCGCCAGCTCGAGCGGGCCGGTGCCGGCATGCTCGAGCGGATCATCGGAATGACGCCGCTCGGACGCGGCGCGCAGCCGCCGGAGATCGCCGCAGTCATCGCATTCCTGTGCTCGCCCGAAGCGTCGTTCGTCACCGGCCACGTCTACAACGTCGACGGCGGCACCGCGATGTGACGCTGCGGCCGAGTGCCATGGTATGGTCGGATGTCGAAGAGACGCCGGGACAAGGAGCGGGACCCGATGGCCAGAGTTGCGATCGTGGGTTGCGGTGCGATGGGCAGCGTCTATGCCGCCCTGATGGCGACCGCCGGACACGAGGTTCACGCGATCAGCCTGTGGGCCGATCACGTCGCTGCCATCAATTCGAAAGGCCTGCGGGTCGAGGGCGCGAGCGGCGATCGCACCGTGCCGCTGCGCGCGAGTACGACGACCGAAGGCATCGGGATCTGCGATCTGGTCATCGTCGCGACCAAGGCCTTCGACGTCGAAGCGGCCGCCCGCGCCTGCAGGCCGCTGCTGGGTCCGTCGACGGT